>CAZTQR010000176.1:0-1585 GCA_964615795.1 uncultured Ignavibacteriaceae bacterium | reverse complement strand
GAGGTTGTCTCAAATCCCATTGTTGTTGCTTCGATAAGTCTATTGAATTGGAATTTTTCCTTGGTTTTCAGGGCGGGGTGTAACTTGCCTTCTTGCTTTTATGCAAGTTTGATCTTACCTGTTGCCCATACTTTGAATATTCTACTAAGATTGATTACCGTGTTAAGCATTGACCATTCTTGTCTGACTTTCTCTAATCCCTTTCTTTGGAATTTCCTGAACCCGTGATTGTGTTTTGCATTTCCAAAATGACTTTCTATTATCTCCTTTCTCTTTGATAGCAATATCTTGTTTTCCTCAAACTGCTGCAGTTCCTGCTGATATATTATGTCCTTGTAGTAAGGATTGAGTTTTACTCTCCTGCCGGTCTTGCTGGTCGTACATTGGTCCCGTACTCCGCAGCCTTGGCAATCATGGCATTTATATACTCTCAACTCATATCTTTTGTTCTTTGACTTCTCTGTATGAGCATACCGCAATTCTTTTGACTCAGGACAAATCATTACATCTGTTTCCTCATCATATTTGAAATTTGAGCTGTGATACTTCTCTTCTTTGCGGGGACCATTTGGTATATTCGATTTACTGTTTAAGTTCAATAATATACTGCCGATTTTTTTTCTTGCCAAATGTATCTGTTCGGCTGTGGCATATCCTGAATCTGCTAAGGTTACATCAGCTTCTCTTAGTAATGTTTCTTCAACCTTCTCTATCATTGGTACCAACATCTGTTCATCGTTTTCGTCATTGACCACTTCGACTGCCACTACTATTCTGTTCTTCTCATCTACAACTGCCTGAGCATTATAACAAAGTGTCTTCTTTCCTTCAATCCTCATGATCCGAGCTTCTTTTTCATCCGGATTCATGTTGTCCCGCTTTATCTCTTCCATCTCCTGCAATGCTTCCTGTATCTTCTCTTTCAGCTTCTTCCTGTCATGAAGTTCTTCCGGTAAACTGTAGCTGCCTTCTTCTTCTTTCTCTTTGATCTCTACTTCCATCTCCATTTCTTCTATGGATGCATCTATCTGCTTCTGTAGTTCCTCAAGCTTTCTTCGATTAAGAGTCCCTTCTTTTGAAGAGTATGCTCTGATCTTTGTACCGTCTACTGCATTAATGACCATTGAAATCATATTCAGTCTCGATGCCAGTAACACTGATTCCCGGAACACAGATTTTATGCTCTTCTTATTATTGTTCCAAAACCTCCACAGTGTATTATGATCAGGATAGTTCATTCCGGTTAACCATATCAGAGACATATTGTCTTTGCAATGCTTCTCAAGCTGACGGGTTGATCGGATTCTGTGATAGTAACCAAACAGCCAAACCTTCAGCATTAAGTCTGAACTATAGTATGGCCGGCCTTCTTCGTTATCACTCACTTTGAATCCCAGCTTCTTCAAGTCAAGGCTGTCAACAAACTCCCTAATGAATCTCGCCGGATGCTCCGCCGGAACCCAGTCTTCTAAATTTATCGGAAGCAACAACTGCTGTTCGTAATTTGCCTTTATCTGTTTGGACATTTGAAGATTTTGTTTCCGCAAAAATAATCATTTCTAATGACAGGTTTTGAGACAACCTC
>CAZTQR010000175.1:0-1616 GCA_964615795.1 uncultured Ignavibacteriaceae bacterium | reverse complement strand
TTGTAATCCTTGAAATGATACAATGCATCATAGAATCTTGCGGATTTATCGAACAATTCAGTTTGGTTTGATTTTCAAATTCGGGTTTCTGAAAGCAGGAAAGTATTCTGAATCAAAGGAGGCTCCTGACTCCCGGCATAGCTTTGCATATTTTCCAATGTCGTAGATCTGCTTCAATGATCTGAAGGGAAGTGCATATGCGCCATATCTTTGCTTGGATCGTGCAACATTGTCGTCATGTGCAGAACCGCCGCCGAGGTTCATTACGGGGATCTTCTTTGACCGGAAATATTTGAGGCCGCACCAAAGCAAAAGGGGAGTTGATTCCTTTGCTTCGGGAAGCGCTACATTGAACAGGCACTGGCCCTCATATGGAGTATGTGCAAAAATATACACTGAGTTTATTCCGAATTCACCGGCTGTCCCAACCATAAAGACATTCTCCAGAGAGCACAAATGTCTTAGCGTAGAGTCGGAGAAGAAATTCGCCCGTGAAAGCCCGAACCTTTCCAGATGCTGACGGTAATTTGCAATGAAGAACCCGGTAAGCATTTCCCTGTCATACACAAATCCCGATTCGTGTTTTCTGTAGTTCCTGATCTGTCTTCTCCTGTTGCTGTCAAGCGATTCAAAGATATCTGTAAGGCTTCGATCCAGATCAATGTAGAACAGTGAAGTTGAACTATATGCTTCAGCTTCATCAAAGTAACTCTTGTTCTCAAGCAGTGGATTGATGCTGATGTAACCGCAAACGTACTCCTTTCCGGCTGCAAATCCTTTCCAATGTTCCGGAAAATCCGGGCAATCACGAGTGCCGGTAAAGCCCGAAAACCCGTAAGGAGTTACTATGTCTTTGTCTGAGCCGAATACTCTTTCCGCAAGCGGGCAGATTATGTGTGTGCCGTTGTCTTCGTATCTGTAAAGATATGTCGTGTATCCGGTCGTAAGATGCATTGCATGGCAATTGTCCCAGGTGTGTGCAAAAGAATGCCTGACGCCTTTCAGAGCAGAATTCCAGTCCTCTTTTGCATCAAGCGGTATTAGTTGGTGCAAGCTCATGACAAGCCGTAATCGGATATCATCTCAATAATGGCTTCCGGCGAATTGAACATCATTACGTCAATTATGGAAAGTCCTGGAACAAAGTCGCCTCCGAACTGTCTGTATTCCCTGAGCTTTGGCTCAATGAACAACAGTTCTATTCCCTCATTTCTGAACTTCACTCTTTCATAGAGATCCCGCCCTCCCGGAAGATTAACATAGCTCTCAGCGTTCTCCCTTTTGCAGATGCCGATTATCCTTTCTTCTCCATTTCCGGCAACATCTCTTTGACACCTGCCGAATTCACGCCTGAGCTTCAGGTAATTGCATACTTCAAGAATACTCTGAAATGAAATATCGGATACCAGATCCGAAGGCGTATCAAGTGTATTTCTTACAACAGTGAAGGTGTCTGTGTAAAACGGAGCTCTTGAATAGCTTATCCTGAGCTTCTTGAGAATATCATCTTTCCACCCTGAGTACTTGTCAATTTTTGTTTCGCATATCTTTCTGTTCTGGCTTGCATCAACTATCCGCAGATTCAGATAGGCCGGCTTGCCATTGATTAGGATTCG
>CAZTQR010000174.1:0-1654 GCA_964615795.1 uncultured Ignavibacteriaceae bacterium | reverse complement strand
CGAGATCATTCTTGCAGAACAGGGATGCATTCACGGACAGGCTATCCTTAAAATCCAGGTAGAGTTCAACGCTCGGCTTGGTCAGCTGAGACTTACACATTTTCCAGAAAACGTTCAATGCTTTGTAGTCCTTTTCAGAGATCTCTTTAACCATGGACAATATCGTTTCGATCTTATCCGGTCCAACTTCAAGCAAGAAGTTTATCACCAGATTGTTTTCCAGTGTGTAATTGTAATCGTAAGACTGTACTCTTATGTTATTGGTCAATTTGAAAAGATAGAGAAGAAAGCTGTAAACAGTTGTTGCCGAGCCTGAAAGAAAATCCTTCTCAGACGGCCGCTTCAGTTGATAGGTCTTCTGATGAAACCATTGTGTCCAGAAGATCTTTGACATCTCCAGATAATAATCACTCAGCACATAATCGAGGTCACGAAATGATTTGTTCAGAAATGTCTTCTCAATCTGATTCAATTTTGATTTCAGAGCTTTCCCTGCATTTCGTGAACTCAATGCTGACACCGTGAGCACATTGGCGGTATGCCTTGAGTTTTCAAGCTCTTCAATACAAACAAACTTCAGGCAAAGCTGATTCATCTCATGGATGAGATTCTTCATTGTTCCGTAGTTGTAGGGCTTGTCAGGATATAATTTACTCCATATATTTTCCTTCTTAAGCTCCGGATTGTCCGTAACATGGTCTGTCTTCTTTATGATCATGAACATTCTGATCAGACTGCTGTTCTTATTGAAGTATGGAGACTTAAGAAACTCTTCAAACTTCTCTGTCTCTTCTGCAGTAAGCCTGCCTATCATTTCCAGTAAGGAACTTCTTTGCATTCGGATATCAATTTATTTAATGAAGATGATCCGGGCCAAAACTTTGAAACCGATTCAAAATAACATTCTCTCCTAACTTCTTACACTAATTAAGAAGTGAATTTCCTGAAAAAGTCTCCTTTGGGGTTTACAAGTAACAGTCTTAATTTTGTCCAAACAATTGATCTGTTCAATACTTTAACATAACGAACTCAATAATGACCCGAATCTTAGCAGGCATGCATGTATTCATAAAGGCATCACCGGTATGCCGGGTTATTATTGATATTACTTTCCCTTACCACAAAAGGGATAACAAACTAAGCATCCCCGTCATGAAGACTCTGGTACTTGCAATTGCTTCAATCTTAACGATCTCCCGGTTTTCACATTTGCTGAACCCGGCACCGGGAGAATCTGAACCGGCACATGGATTGGGCTTTAACTGCCGCTTCCAATGTCCGCCGCCTCCCTTTTTCAATGATCCTGCCAATTGCAGGAACAGCGATGGATCAGCTTCGGAAAACATTGACGGGAACTGGTATTCCGCAGCTCTGGAGATGATCAGGAAGGAAGAGTACAACATCACTTACTCCGATGAACTCGGCGCGTACCAGTCACCCAACCGCGCCAACAATATCCGCTTCATTTATCACAGCGACGGATTTACAGCCGAGGAAAGAGATGGCGGCAAAGGGGGCAATTGGAGAGTTAAGTTAAAAGTTGAAAGCTCAAAGTTGAAAGACGTCCCGGGTGAGAACACACTTCATGCAGCCGGTAACAAGGCATGGACAGAGAATGAAATGATCAGAATTGATTACACCAACACGGAAAAGG
>CAZTQR010000173.1:0-1703 GCA_964615795.1 uncultured Ignavibacteriaceae bacterium | reverse complement strand
TTGCAAGCAGAGTATTGTGCCTTCCCATGTACCAGGAACTTGAGGAACATAACGTAATCAGAATATCAGGTAAAGTGAATGATTTTTTGAGCTTATGATCAGGAGACAAAAGAAATTAAACCGGAATTGTTTTGTGAAGTTCTTCAAAGTTATTCAACAGAATTGACTATGATCAATTTTTCAATTCCAAACATTTGAATCCGATTCTCGAAGAAATATTTGAAAAGCGCACCACGAAGTCAGTGGATGGGCGAACAGTCAATGTGATTGCTCAGATCTCACGCCATGAAGGCGAACTGATCAGGAAATGCATTGAGCTTGCCGGAGCCGAAGTAAGCCTCGAAGTTGGACTGGCATTCGGTACTTCCGCCATGTTCATTTGTGAGTATCTTAAGAAGACTGATAGGACAAGACACTACATCATGGATCCTTACCAGATGTATGAAGCCAGTTACGGCGGGATAGGGCTGAACAACCTCCGGAAATCCGGATTCGGCGACATAATTGAATTCATGGATAAACCCTCGCAATTGGCTCTTCCCGACCTTGTCCAGAAAAATGTCACAGTTGATTTTGCATTCATCGACGGCTGGCATACTTTTGACCACACACTTGTTGATTTCTTTTTCACCGACAAACTACTCAGGGTCGGTGGCATAGTGATACTGGATGATACTGATTGGCCCGCGATATCAAAGCTTGCATCATTTGTCACTTCAAACAGAAGTTACGAATTCATCGACGGCACTCCGCCGCGAACATTCAAAAAGAAACCTGCTGAGGGTTCGGTGCAAATAAAGAACGCACTGAAGAATGCATTGAAAGGAAGAACCGAACCGGCTGTAAGATACGGAGCGATGGCTTTCAGAAAGACTTCCAACGACATAAGAAACTGGGATCATTTCACGGAATTCAAATGACTGAACTCGCACAAGTTCCTGTTGTATCTGGTAAATTGATTCATTCCGCCTGATGTCATCCTCAAAGGAGACCATCCGTCATGAAATGAACATGATCGCTCCTGCCCGGGACGATATGATAAGGAAGAACTCCTATTACTACAAAAGACTGATCAGGTTTCTTAAGAGAAACATTCCCGAACAGGCATCTGTAATTGAAATTGGCTGCGGCACCGGGCATTTCCTCCGGCACCTGAAACCATCCAGAGGCGTAGGCATTGATTTCTCATCAGGCATGATCCGCATTGCCCGTGATCAGAATCCGGAATTTGAATTCCACGAAATGGATGCCGAAGAGATCACATTCAACGGGAAATTTGACTATGTGATCCTTTCCGATACAATCGGTTACCTGGAAGATGTGCAGAAGGCTTTTGAATCAATTCTCTGTCTTTGCCACACTGAAACCAGGTTCTTCATCACATACATAAACTTTCTCTGGCTTCCGGTTCTCAGACTCGCCGAGTTTCTCGGACTGAAGATGAAAGCAAGCAGGAATAACTGGATGAATATCAAAGACATTACCAATCTTCTTGAAATGACCGGCTTTGAGGAGATCCGTTCCGGAAAGATGACTTTGCTTCCTGTCGGAGTACCTTTGCTTTCTGACTTCGTCAATAATTACATTGCCAACCTGCCTTTGTTCAATTCTCTCTGCCTGATGTCATTCATAGTTGCAAAACCTGTTCACAAATATTCCGAAGAGCTTAGCGTAAGTGTCGTTGTTCCTGCAAGAAATGAAAA
>CAZTQR010000172.1:0-1909 GCA_964615795.1 uncultured Ignavibacteriaceae bacterium | reverse complement strand
CAGCAGGTCCTTATAGTACGCGAGCTCTTTCAGATCAAGAAGTTTCCATTTCCTGCCCGGCTCTATCCTGAACTTTGTAGGCCGCCTTGAAATACTGATATCTGATCCACGAATGCTCATCACATTACCTCAGCACCGCAAGTTTCTGAATGGAAGTTTCGATCTGCGAATTTCCCTGTATGATCATCTTGTAAAGGTAAGTGCCGTTTGCAATGTAATCGCCGTCATCATCCTTGCCGTCCCAGTAGATGCTGTTGTATCCGACAAAAGCAGGTGTGCTGATCTCCTTTATCAGCCTTCCGGCAGTAGTGAAGATCTTTATTTTGCAGGAAGTCGGATTGTACTCTCCGGTCAGATTAAACATGAAATTTGTCTCCGTCTTCATCGGATTCGGATAATTCGCTATGTCTATGATCCCCATATCGGGATTTACAACGACAGTGTTCACAATTGAATCCGCAAAATTTCCTGAAATGTCAGTGGCTATGAATCTCAGTCTGTGCTCTCCGGCAGTCAGGTCGGGCTTGTAAGTAACAAGCGCCTGAAGGAACATGTCATCGGGAAATTCTATGGTCAGCTGAGGATTTGCCGCACCGTTGATCGAATAGGGAACATACCTGTTGTCAAGATACACTTTTACGTTCGAAGTATCGTTGATCACCATTCTGCTGTCGTCAAAGAACTTCAGGAGGACCACCGGATTCTTCTGTACATAATCGCCGTTGATGAGTTGCTTGCCGTCGTAAGTCACTTCAATGACCGGCCTTACCGAATCTCCCTCCACCACAAAGCTCTTCAAAGCTGTGTTGTTGAACGGGAAGAGTTCGTTTGCGTTCCCGAGAAGAGAAGTTACAAAATAGATCTCCATGGTATCCAGCCTTACTTTGGGATCTCTCAGCCCTGAAGTAGAGAAAGTAACGGCAGAGCTTCTGCTGCTGTCAATCTTAAGCGGACTGGTGATAGTGTCAATCCTGAGCACGGTTTCTATGCCCTGATTCTTAACGTACCATTTGTTTGTGTAGCTCTGAATATCCTTGAAGCCGATGTTGTAGTACTTGACGGAAAATGAAATGCTGTCGCCTTCCTGCACGGAAGTATCACTGCCAATAAGTGAATAGTTGTCGGGAGCAATTTCTGCAGGCGGTACATATCTGACGCTCGCTGATTTATACACCGGGGAACTGTTGCCCTTAACGGTATCAATTGAAAGTCTTGCGCTGAGTACGATTGACGGGTAAGCATAGCTGTCAACCGTATCAATGTTAACAAGCTGTTGTGATGTCAGGCCTGTTCTCAGAATGACAGGCTGACCTCCTTCCTGCGGAATTCCGTACAGATCAAATTCTATGCTGTTGCCGGGACTTACAACCGATTCGCATGAGAAATTTCTCCAACTGTCTGCAGTGCCGTATGACTTTGTAATGCTTCCGCCCGGATTTGAGAACTGCGGCGTTATCTGGCAATCAAGCGGCGTCCAGACTGTATTGGAAAAGAACCTGTGGAACCTGTCGCAAAACTGGGTTTGCTGAGCGCCCAGGAATCCGAAGAACGCCCATGTGTCGAACCTGTCAAACCTGTTCACGGAGTCCACATTTATGCTTCCGAACTCTCTTATCTTTGCCTTTGCGTTGGAACGCATTGAGTCCGAATCAGGAACATACGAGGCAATATATAGCATCATGTAATGTGTCGTATCGAATGTATTCAGAAATGATACGACGGAATCAGACGAAGCCGCAGAGTTCATTCTGAAATTTCTTATCTCCGGTACTTGTCCCGTAAGTTTCCTTATCTTTGCAATGTTCAGGCCTACATTCGCACCGCCGTCACTGTAGTAGTTGATATTGTTGATAGTGAAATAGGATGCTTCCGGGCCGTTGCTTCCGTAAGACTTTACATAGAGGTTTCC
>CAZTQR010000171.1:0-1967 GCA_964615795.1 uncultured Ignavibacteriaceae bacterium | reverse complement strand
TGGACGGCATGAATGTGGTCGGCGATCTTTTTGCCGAAGGCAAGATGTTCCTTCCTCAGGTTGTTAAGAGCGCGAGAGTGATGAAGAAGGCCGTTGCGTATCTTCTGCCTTTCATTGAAGCGGAAAAGGAAGAGGGCTCAAGGGCAAAGGGAAAGATACTGCTTGCTACCGTCAAGGGCGATGTTCACGACATCGGCAAGAATATCGTGGGAGTTGTACTCGGCTGTAATAATTATGATGTGATCGACCTCGGAGTTATGGTTCCGAGTGAGAAGATACTTGAAACTGCCCGGAAGGAAAACGTTGATGTCATAGGCCTCAGCGGACTTATCACGCCATCGCTTGATGAGATGGTTCACGTTGCGAAGGAAATGGAGCGCGAAGGATTTCACGTGCCGCTTCTGATTGGCGGCGCCACAACGTCTAAGATGCATACGGCAGTGAAGATCGAAAAGAATTATACAAAAGGACAGACTGTACACGTGCTTGACGCTTCGCGCTCGGTGCCTGTTGTCGGAAGCCTCCTCGGGAACAACAGGGAAGGATTCATAAATCAGATTAGGGGTGATTACGAAAGACTGCGCGAACAGCATCAGAAAGGCAGGGAGGAAGTCAGGTATGCATCCATAGAAGAGGCTCGTGACAGGAAGCTGAAGATTGAATTCAAACAGGAGGATATTATAAGGCCCGCTCTTACTGGCATAGAGAAGTTTGAGGATTACTCACTGCTGGAGATCTCGAAGTTCATAGACTGGACGCCGTTCTTCAGGACATGGGAGCTTGCAGGAAGATATCCCGAAATTCTTGATGACAAAGTTGTTGGCGGGCAGGCAAAGGACCTGTTCATAGATGCTCAGGTGATGCTGAAGAAGATAATAGAGGAGAAATGGCTGAAGGCAAATGCGGTTGTCGGGATATGGAATGCAAATTCAAACGGCGATGATATCGAAGTTTATGTGGATGATGAAAGGAAGGAAGTTTACAAAACACTGCATATGCTGAGACAGCAGAGAGAGCGGTCTAAAGGAGTTCCTTACTTATGCCTTTCCGATTTTCTTGCACCGAAGGATTCCGGCGTGCATGATTTCATAGGCGGCTTTGCAGTCACTGCCGGCATAGGCATTGAAAAGCATCTCGAAAGATTCCAAAGCGAGAATGACGATTACGGAAAAATAATGCTTCAGGCGCTTGCAGACAGGCTGGCTGAAGGTTTTGCGGAACTCATGCATAAGAAGGTGCGCACAGAACTCTGGGGATATTCAAAGGACGAGTCCCTCAGCAATGTTGAACTTATCGGAGAGAAATACCGGGGAATCCGCCCTGCGCCTGGCTATCCTGCCTGTCCTGATCACACGGAGAAGATCACTCTCTTCAGGATGCTCGATGCGGAGAATAACACAGGAATAAAACTGACGGAGAGCATGGCAATGTATCCGGCAGCATCCGTGAGCGGATTGTATTTCGCTCACAGAGAATCGAGGTATTTCGGCGTTCAGAAGATCGCCAAAGACCAGGTTGAGGACTATGCAGCGCGAAAGGGCATCACTGTTGAAGCCGCGGAAAAATGGTTAGCCGCCAATCTCGGTTATTGATCTGAATGCGTGTAAAGAATTAAAACCAGTTCATTACAACTGACGGCTTGTTGCGCCGGAACAGTATCAGATTCGTTGTTCACTCAAAGAAACTGACCTTTCCGTTGTCAAGATTGTAAAGACCGCCTATGATGTCTATTTCTCCCTTATCTTCCATCTCTTTCAGTATCTGACTGTTCAACCTGATGTTGTCCATTGTCAGCTTAACATTCTCGTCGGTTACCTTTGCCACATATTCCTTGTTCTTTGCATTCTTCTCTCCTGCAAATTCAGACACGGAATCAACGGCAGGACGGATCTTTGACAGCAATTCAGTTATGTTCCCGAGCTTCACATCATCAATTGCTGATTTCACCGCTCCGCAGTTCGTATGTC
>CAZTQR010000170.1:0-1983 GCA_964615795.1 uncultured Ignavibacteriaceae bacterium | reverse complement strand
GAAACACAGGCAGGGGACGTGTCAGCATACATTCCGACAAACGTGATCTCAATTACGGACGGACAGATCTACCTTGAGTCCAATCTGTTCAATGCAGGTATCAGGCCGGCTATCAACGTTGGTATTTCAGTTTCACGGGTTGGAGGTAATGCACAGATCAAGGCAATGAAGAAGATCGCAGGTACGCTCAGACTCGAACTTGCGCAGTTCAGAGAGCTTGAGGCATTTGCAAAGTTCGGCTCGGACCTTGATAAGGCAACCCTTCAGCAGTTGAGAAGAGGCGAGAGGCTTGTGGAAGTTCTTAAGCAGAAGCAGTTCACGCCTATGCCGGTAGAGAATCAGGTCGCAGTTATTTACGCCGCTACAAGAGGTTACCTTGACGAAATTCCTGCCGGAGAAGTTCAGAGATATCAGAACGACTTCTTGCAGGAGCTCGAAAATCTTCACGGCGATGTGCTTGAAGCGATCAGGACGGAAAAGGATCTTTCAGAGAAGACCACTGAGAAACTCAATTCCGTGCTGAAGGACTTTACGGAAAGATTCAAAACAACTGTGAAGCAATAATCAAATCTGAAGAACATTGGCAACGCTAAAAGAGCTTAAGGTCAGGATAAACGGGATCAAAGGTACGCAGAAGATCACGAAGGCGATGAAGATGGTTGCTTCCGCGAAACTGCGGCGCGCACAGGACAGGATAATTTCTGCAAGGCCGTTTGCAAGGAAAGTTGAAGAGATGCTTTCTCAGCTTGTCGAGTCTGTTGGAAATGAAGGGATTGATGAACTTTTGGAGAAAAGGGAGATCAAGACCAGATGTGTTGTGATTGTGTCATCAGACAGGGGACTTGCGGGATCATTCAACACGAATGTGATAAGGAACGGAATGAATTATCTTTCCGATCTGCCGGATGATACGAAGGTCATAACAGTTGGCAAGAAGGTGACCGATTCATTCAGGAAGAGGAGCTACAACGTAATTGAAACATATCCCGGTATATTCAATGACCTTACACTTGAACAGTCAAATGCCATAGTTGAATTCATTGTTGACGGTTATAAGCGAAAGGACTTTGATGCGGTTGACATAATCTATAATGAGTTCAAGTCAATAGTTAAGCAGGTGGTTGTAAGGGATCAGTTCTTCCCGTTCAAGAGCATAAGTAAACTGAGAGAGGAAGAGAAGAAGTCGCCTTCGGTTGATTACATATTCGAGCCTGACAATGTCAGCATCCTCAAGTATCTTGTCCCTAAGCATCTGAGGGTGCAGTTCTGGAAGATACTGCTCGAATCAAATGCCGCCGAACAGGCCGCAAGGATGACGGCGATGGAGACGGCCACAAAGAACGCGGCAGACCTCCTGCAGATACTTGAACTTTCATATAACCAGGCGCGCCAGGCCTCAATTACAAAAGAGATTCTCGAGATCGTCGGAGGAGCTGAAGCTCTGAAGGAAGCTTAAGAGAAACAGTTAAGATTTTCCACCGGATCCCGTCTGCAATCGCAGGCGGGATTTTTTTTTGTGCAGGTTGAACTGGAGTCCCTGAAGTGATACCGGTTGGCAACCCGTTGAATATGTTAAAGCAAACTCTGTAAGTACCCCCTTTTTCCTGCAGAGCTAAAGCACACATTTCCTTCTTTGCTTTTGAGTTCAAATACTACCCGGGAATCAAGCCTGAAAGGATTGAGTGCGGATGTTTCTCTTTGCATTCTTCCATCCACCTGCTTGTTTCTTCTTTTACCTGATTTACCGTCCCCGCTGAGTCTCCCGCTGGGTTTGCTGATGTTCTCTTCCCTAATTCTAGAGGGGACTAATCAGTCCTTACTTCAGGCGGAAGACTCAGCGGGGACGACAAAAGTGAATCCAAAGTTGATTTATTGGGGTAAGTTGCCGGTGACCCTCACTTCGATCGCGAACACCGGCAACGGCAGAAAGGGTTTTGAAGGAATTATTCTAATTCCACAAGCAGATTTCCCCCTCCTCGGAGG
>CAZTQR010000169.1:0-2138 GCA_964615795.1 uncultured Ignavibacteriaceae bacterium | reverse complement strand
GGCCCGGAATTCCCGCTCCTCCCGAGCCCCCTCAGGCTCCTCAGGGACAAGCATAACAAAACTCCGGCAGTCTCTGCCGTTCATGCTATCACGATCACAGGGCAGCCCCCACGGGCTGCCTTGCATATTCTTGCGATGGTGCATTCAAAGATCTGATCCCTACAGATCAATTTGTAAACCCGGACGGCCAAACTATGTTTCGCTCTGTGAACCGCAAATCGCGTCTCAGCTTATTTTATATAAGCCATCCTTCTGGTCTGTGTAAAAAGTACGTCCCTGAACCCGGGTGAGTAAGCCGTCATGGTGTAGAAGTAGATGCCTGATGAAATGCCCTGCAGATAGATGTCAATTGTGTAAACACCGTCCCGCTTTCCCGTTTCAAATGTACTGTACACTTTTCTTCCGAGAATGTCGTAAATTTCTATCCTTACATCTGCAGGCCTTGCAAGCTCGTAAACTATGCTCGTGCCGGGATTGAATGGGTTCGGGAAGTTCTGCCCGAGACTGAAGCTCACAGGAATAATTCCTTCCCCGCTTACATCTTTCAGAATGAGGTTACGGGGGTCAATGGAAAAGGAAACGGGTTTCGAATTCAGAGCCACTTCATAAACCGCGCTCTGAGAATTGTTAAAGACCTTGATGAGTGTGTCGCCTGAGACTGTCTCTACCAGTATTTCAAGAGGCATGGTGAAGTACTGAGGAAATGTATTCACCGACTGCAGTACGTTTATTTTTGCAGTGTAACCACCGGAACTTTCCAGTACTTCCCACGAAACATTATATTTCGGATAACCTTCTCCGTATATCCACTCATCAAAGAAATATCCGAGGTCTGTGCCGGATACTTCTTCGGCAACTTTCCGGAAGTCGGATGTAACTGCGGTTCCGTATGCAAGTGATGTGTCTTTCGCGTATGTGTGAATTGTGCTGAAGAACAGCGAGTCGCCCAATACGCCTCTCAGCATGTGCAGTATCACACATCCCTTTGCATAACTTCTGCTTCCGCTGAAGATCTCCTGAATTGATTTTATGTCCTGTACATATACTGTCCCCTGCGCAAGCTTTGCATTTGCCATCCGCAGTCTCAGGAAATTGTTATATGCATCTTTGCCGTACTCAAATTCATTGTAAAGCGCTTCCGAGTAAACCGCAAATCCTTCGTTGAGCCAGATGTCCTGCCAGTCGCGGCAGGTTATCTTATCGCCGAACCACTGATGCGCAAGCTCATGGGCCATTATGTCTTCATTAAAGACACCCATAGATGATATTGTCTGATGCTCCATTCCTCCGAGCCGCCCGAACTCGGCATGTCCGTACTTTTCCTTCATGAAAGGATAAGGGCCGAAGAGGCCGGAGAATATGTCAAGCATGTCGTTCGTCTTCAGAAGAAGAGAGTCAATGCCGGCAAATGTTTCGGGATAAAGATAATTTTCAACGGGGAAATACTCCGTTGCATTGTAGTAATGATTGAAGAAGAACTTGGTGAAATCTGAAACTGCAAGCGAGATCAGATACTGAGCAATAGGGTATGAATTCTTCCAGTGATATGTATGTGTGCCGTCTCCGTTCACGAGCACGGATATCAGGGATCCGTTTGAAACGGGAGTCATGCTCCCGGAGCATCTGATCATCATGTCCGAAGAATCAGCTTTGTCTGAAGGAGTGTTCTTGCAGGGGAACCAGTCCATTGCTCCGTATGGTTCGCTCAGTGTCCATACAGACGGCCTCCCGTTGATCTCGTCAAATACAAAACTGCCGAAACCCGTTGCATCGGGAACTCCGTGGTAATGTACGGTAATCTCCGAAACATCTCCTTCTTTCAGCATCGTATCCGGCGTGACAGTGAGCCTTCCAAGACTGTGCGTAAAGTTGATATGCGAACCGGTTGACGTTACGGAATCAACAGTCAGAGTGTTTGAGAAATTGTAGAAGAACGAGTTCAGCGAGTCCTTCATTGAAACCGAAACAATCGTAACGCTTCCTCTGAGCAAATCAGGAGAAGTGAAGATCTGCAGTGAAAGTCCGTAGTACGTGACATCAATGCTTGAATCTGTCTGAACGGAAGTTGCCGGCCTGTAAGAAGTAAGGGGCGATTTGGCTTTTGAGCACATTGCAACCTGAGAATGCTGTGCGGGCGA
>CAZTQR010000168.1:0-2154 GCA_964615795.1 uncultured Ignavibacteriaceae bacterium | reverse complement strand
AAACTGAAAAGTGATTGATCTGCTTCAGCCACGTTCTTGCAAGCGTGTCGTAAGTCCAAGAGTTTGTACCTTTTCCGTAAAAAAGCACATAGTCCCCGTCATTGAATACACCGTCATTCTCGCCCGATACAAAGATCCTGTTCTCAACTGGATCAACAGGTGTTGCAACCTGATTGTCATAGGCAAGTTCGCTTCCGTCGTTGCCGTAGATCTTTATAGTCCTGGGATCGAGGTTATCCACATCCACTCCGGCATTCCTGAGGTAATTTCTGTCCAGCTTGAAAATACCTGTTTCCTTAACTTCGATCTTGTGGAAATTTCCGCTTGCAAAAATGCTGTTGGCCAGGGGGAGATCACGAAGACTCTCAAATTCCTGCGTGGACCAACCGGCTGCAGATGAGGAGTTGATACCGAATCCCGACGAGAATGATCTTTCTTCGGGTGAAAGAGTTTTCCTTCCGTAAAGAGGCGAGCTTCCGAACACCACTCTGAATCTAATATAAGAATACTTTCTGACGACGCCTGTTACCGGATTGAACTGAACAGGGTAAACATTGGCATAGCCTACATACTTGTTCCTGACCGAGCCCGCAAATTTCACTTCACCTGCAGAAAGCGGATAGAATTCAGACCGGGAGTATATTTGCGGATCGCCTTCAAATACGGGAGAATCAAACTTGCCTGCCTGGTCCTTGGCATAACGCGGAACGGGCTTTATGTCACCATTAGGAAACTCTTCAAAACGTGAGTCAATGATCTCAAGCCTGTTACCTGTTTTGCCGGGCAGGATCAGAGGGAAAGACCGCAATCCAACATCGGGACTTCCGCGCTTTGAAGTTTCGGAGATCCTGTTAAGGAAGTTGATCTGATCTGAAAACTGCGGGCGGTATTCAATTTCTACATACGAATCGTTAGCCCCGATCACTTTGAAATCAAGAGTTTGTTCATCGGACTTCTTGTTTTCCTGGGAACTTGCAGAATTGGGGATTGCAATCAGAAAAATAAATAACAAAGTGATGATTGCCGGAAGCGAACGGAATATGTTTCTGGAATGCATAGTTGATTTGAGGTTAATTGTCATCAGGGATATTCACCAAACAATCGAAATCCATAAAAATTTCGCACAAATGAAAAAGGCCATCTCAGAAAGATACTTCCCGATCTTTTAAAATGGCCTTTCTTTATATGTTGATACACAGAGACTTCTCGTTTTTAAATGCGTACAGAACGTCGTCTATATATCAACCTCCATTAAGTTTGTAATTACCGCAAATATATTGCTGACGGGTTGTATTGTCAATGTTCAAATGCTCAGGCAACGGTCTTGCGTTTTGTGAGGCCCATGCCTTCAAGAACGTCAAGATGATTCATGGCATTCTTTGCTGCTTCCTGCTCAGCCTGCTTCTTTGATTTCCCCTTTCCTATTCCCAGGCTTCTCTTGTTAACCGAAACTTCAACCGTGAACAGCTTATTATGCTCGGGGCCTTCTTCCTTTATTACCATGTACTCAGGTATGAAGTCAGTATGTGCCTGAACATACTCAAGGAATCTGCTCTTGTGATTTTCGTCAAACTGGTTAAGCCATTTTACATCCAGTTTTTTGAATATCTCTTCATTAAGAAATTCCTTTGCAGATTCATAACCGGAATCCATAAAAACTGCGCCGACCAGGGCTTCGTATGCGTCGGACAGAATTGTGTCATAACCCTCATCAATAGACCTCTTTGCCGTGAAAGAAGCGAGAAGGAACTTCTGAAGGCCCAGGTTTTTTGCTCGTTCTGCAAGAAATTTCTTGTTCACGAGGATGGAGCGGAACTTAGTAAGATCTCCTTCCTCATTAAGCGGAAAGTTCTTGTATAAATACTCTGCCACAACGAGGTCAAGCACTGCATCGCCGAGAAATTCAAGCCTTTCGTTTGAGATTATGCCGATGCTCTGCGGATTGCTCTTGATCTTAAGGAACGATCTGTGAGTGAGAGCGGTGATGAAGTAATTTCTGTCAATGATCTTGTAGTGAATTGCCTGCTGGAAATCATTGAAGTCGAAATAAGCAAACTGCAGTTTGTCTGACTGCAAGTCTTCTTCATGCTTGTCTCTTCTTTTGGGTATAAATTTGAGAAGTTTTCGCCTGAGCTTATCGAGCATCTGGTGGTT
>CAZTQR010000167.1:0-2204 GCA_964615795.1 uncultured Ignavibacteriaceae bacterium | reverse complement strand
ACTTTGCTTCAAATTACTATGCAAGTTTTCAACTGCTTGGTTACAGCACAAAAGAATTCGAGGACACCTCATTTTACAGAAGCACCCTTGAAGGGGAAACCTTTGATGACGGCAAGCACACTCTCATCTATGACGGAGAATCTTTCAGCGGACTCGGCGCGTACGCTTCTTTCAGCAGGGAAGCAAGAGGCTGGAATTTCTTCACGGAGTACATCTTTGAATCTCCGAATGCCAGGAGAGACAACGGCTTTATACAGAACAATGATTATCACAACGGTTTCATGGTTCAGGAATATCAGTTCTATCCTGAAAGCAAGATCTTCAGGAGAATCAATCCCGAGTTCTACATCAACTATCAGTGGACTGCATCAGGACAGCTTATTGACCAATGGACGAAGATAGGGCTGGTTGCTGAATTCAAGAATGGCATAACCACGGAGTTAGGATATCTGCCGTTCAATCAGGGAGTGTACGGAGGAGTACTTCACAAGAATGTTAACCGTTACAACTTCGGTATCTACGCAGATAATCTGAGCAAAATACTTGTAGGAGGAATTTACGGTGACTGGGGAAGGTACATTGTGAGATTTGAAGATCCGTCATTTGTCGGATACGGTTACAACTTAAGCCTGTATGCAACCTTGCGTCCTTTTGATAAGCTCAGAAACGACATCAACTACAGTTATTCCCAGCTTGCAAGATCATCCGGCGGAGAACTTCTTTATGCGGGATATGTACTCAGCGACAAGATCTCGTACCAGTTCAACAAAAACTTCTTTCTGCGTGTGCTTCTTCAGTATGACATGTTCTCAAAACTCTTCACGGTGGATCCTCTGCTCAGTTACAAATGGAATCCGTACACAATATTCTTCCTTGGATCTTCTCACGACATAAACGAGCTCTCAAATTCAGAAGCAATCAGCAGTTACTACGAAACAGACAGACAGTTCTTTGTCAAGTTTCAGTATCTTTGGAGTCTGTGAAACAGCTTATTATTTGATCCTCACTCAGTCCGGCGAGTTGAAGATCAACACATGCTGCGCAGGAATGAGATTCAATTCATTGCTTTATTTGAATCCTAAAGATAGCTAAATTTTGTCCGCACCAAAGTCATCTTCACGAAAGAATCTGAATCCTCAATTAATTATTTTACTGACGAAGCAAAAATGAAAAACATTCACAATCTCAAACCGCTGATCTGCATCGCAGTCATTGTCTCGGCTCTTGTGTACATTGCAACGAGCGGGAGCAGCTGCGAAGAACTGATCTCAAACCCTCCCGTGCCGGATGCGCTGAAGGGCAACTGGAAGCTTGTTCTCCAGACCGGCGCACAGCAGGATATCTGCACGGATGAAACAGTCAACTTCCAGGACAACGGCATTGCAATACTTGCCTGTCCTAACTCGCAGCAGATTTCAAGGCAGTACACAGTAAGCAACGATGTACTCACATATACAGAAACATCGGTGGCCTATGACGTAGTGTTTTCAAATAATCAGCAGACCCTTGAGCTGAAGGGAAAAAATGTGTCACGCAACTTAACATATTCGAAACAGACTTCAGCAACTGCAGAAACTTCAAGAGGAAATGAAAGCAGTACAACATCATCAGATCTTCCGAAGGAGGTGGCAAAATGAGAAGCACGCTAATTCTTATCCTGTTTGGCCTTTGTGTTTTTGCATTCTTTGGTTGGGGAAAGAGTGAAGAGAAAAGCACGGCCCGAACGACTAACGCATGGAACATCTTCTCCTATAAAAGAGCCCTGGAAAACAGTGACAACTCCGTGCAAGCAGTCTCACGCGCAGATATAATCGGCGTTGACATGAATGCAGTATCAGCGCTGTTGGCTGAGGCACCCGCTGAGTTGAGTATTGAGATTCCTATGAAACACGGAATTGCGATGAAGCTTATGCTCAGAAGGAGTTATCCTCTTGCGGAAGATTTCGCGCTGTATGAGAAGAGCGGATCGCTGACGGTGAAGAGAAATTTTGACAATGAAGGCATTCATTTCACCGGAATCATAGAGGCAGATGCCAACTCGGTTGCTTCACTGAGTTTTTTCAGAGACGGAGTAATGGGAATAATTTCCGATGAAAGAGGAAACCATATTCTCGGGCCACTTGAGGGAGATGACGCAAAGGCAGGCGAGTATGTATTCTACAATGACGCAGAACTTCTCACAGCTTCAGGATTCAAATGCGGAA
>CAZTQR010000166.1:0-2238 GCA_964615795.1 uncultured Ignavibacteriaceae bacterium | reverse complement strand
TGATCGTTCTTTCTGAAAGCGGCCTGTATCAGAAACTCTTCCGCAAGCTCGTCAAGGCGCGAGAGCATGCTCTTGATCACATTGTCTTTGTAAGCCTTTCCGGGAAAGAGTTTGGAATAGAGATATTCCTTCGTGAGATTCTCGTCTCGGAAGTCAGGATAGAAATCCCTCAGCGCTTCAAGCAGAGGAATGTGATTCCTGCCCTTGTTGAAGAAAGGAGATGCAGTGAACTTCTCGAACTCTTTCCACTCATCACGGTTCAGAGTTCTGAGGATACGGATCAGACTGTTCTCGGCAAGTCCCTTTCCGTGCTTCAATGCCGCTCCTTAATATGTGTTTGACGAAGATGCATTTTGATCTGCAATTTACATGCTTCCTGCCCTCGGCGGCAAGTCAAACGGGAATTTCCCGGTCGGCAGGCAATTCACGGCAAGTCCGGTGCCGCATCAGCATGAAATGTTTCTTTAAATTTGTTTGGCATCACTGCGTGAAGTGAAAACACTTATGAAAGGGTTCAAAAATGTGGCTTACTATACGGCAATGTTCGACGCCCGTTCAGACGGGCAGGGCAGTTCGCTTGCATCGGGCTTGCACATTTGTAGAATTGAGTGCGGCAGTTTCGTTGCCGGAAAGAGGATGATATTGCTCCAGTGAATCGCTTCACAGAGGATATTCAGTGCACCGGATTGGGAGGCACCCTGTTTCCGGCGCAATGTCCGTAAGTTATCCCGATTGTTTGCCGCTTACTCTGCAATACACTTATGGAATGCCTTCACTTCTTTCCGAAAGTCCCGCCGGCGGCGAAGTCAATCATAACGCAGGGCTCATCGCCAACCACCCAAGCATCGTGCCCGGGAGGGATATCGGCCGCATCGCCCGCTTTGACCTCAAGTTCGGTTCCGTCATCAAGCACTATCTTCACCTTGCCGGATAAAACATAGTTGATGTGATGAGCCTGACAACTGTCTGTACCGGCTATCGGCTTCATGCAGTCAGACCATTTCCATCCCGGCTCAAAGGTGGCTTTCATGATCGTTGACTCTCCGACCTTGACGATCTCGATTTTGGATTTCGGCGGTGTGCGGACTTCTTCCGGATTGCTGAAATTTCTTACATACATGTTGACCTCCTTTAAGTTTCTTAAAGAATAGTCCGAATGAAATTTAACTTCAATCCTAATTGAGTAACTTATTGAGGATCAACCTGATCTTCACCGTTTCCCGAATCAAATGAATCTAAAATTGCTCTTTCATCTGCAACTGATTCATGTTAAATTTGCCGCCACTCACATCCCGGAATTCTAAAACAAAAAACCAATCTGCATGTCAAAGTGTTTTGCAACCCTGATGCTGATCATTCTTGCTTCGTGTTCACAGCAACAAAAATCCGAGGACAAAAAAGATCCGAATGCGGCAGTCATGTACTACAATGGCGACATTCTCACAATGGAAGGTGACGAACCAAAGTATGTGGAGTCTGTTGTAGTGAAAGACGGGAAGATCCTTTTCGCAGGCGAAAGCAAAGAAGCGATGAAGCAGGCCGGCAAAGGCCATGTAATGGTTGACCTCAAAGGCAAGACAATGCTTCCCGGATTCATAGACGGCCACAGCCACATCCTTATGTATGCGGCGGAACTGATGAACGGAAAGCTCAATCCTCCTCCTATAGGAAACGTAACCTCCATAGCAGATGTAATTTCTGAAATGAAGAGAGTAAAAGCGGAACTGAAAGCAAGCGACACAACCTGGCTCTTAGGTTCGGGATACGATCAGGATTTCCTTGCAGAGAACAGGCATCCGACTGCGGAAGACCTTGATGGTGCGTTTCCGACCAATCCTGTGTTACTTCTTCATTCGTCAGGACACATGCTTGTGGCAAACTCCGCCGCATTGAAGAAGGTAGGAATTGATGAAAACACCAAGGATCCGGAAGGAGGAACGATCATTCGAAAGAAGGGCACAAATATTCCCGAGGGTCTTATTCAGGAAATGGGAATGCTGCCCTTTTCACAATTCATGAGCAATTCCCAGGGTATTTCAAAAGACCTCGAACTTCTACAGAAGGCGGTTGATTATTATGCATCATGCGGAGTGACTACAGCTAATGAAGGAATGCTGCTTGAAGAAAAGCTTCCTCTCATTCAGTCAGCGGCCGGGCAGGGAAATCTGAAGATAGACATCATAGCGCTTCCTGCTTTCACTTATGCAAAAGATGTTGCAGGCACCGGAAAGATCACCT
>CAZTQR010000165.1:0-2306 GCA_964615795.1 uncultured Ignavibacteriaceae bacterium | reverse complement strand
ATGAACAGACTGCTTTCGGCAGGAACAAAGGACATGAGTGAGACAGATGACAGGAATCTCATCCCCGCCAACTTCGCACTTCATCAGAATTATCCCAATCCGTTCAATCCTTCCACAAAGATAACATTCGACATACCGGTTGATTCAAGAGTGAAACTGGTTGTGTATGACCTGCTCGGAAGGCAGGTCGCAAGGCTTGTGGATAACGAGTTCAGAACCGCAGGGAAGTATGCAGTGGAATTCAACGGCGCATCGCTTGCGAGCGGAGTGTATTTCTGCCGAATTGAAGCCGGAAAGTTTGCAGGGACGAGGAGGATGGTTCTGATCAAGTAAGAGCCGCGATAACCGGGAAAGCTGAAGAGGAAGGAGCCAAACGGCTCCTTCTCTTTTTTACATGCCGTGCCTATTTGAAATTCCATTCTTTCTAATCAAAAGGCCAATAACTATTTTTACAAAAACACAGAGATGAGAAACTTAATACTTATCCCGGCGCTGATCGTCACAGCCGCATTGGCCAGCCGGGTATATTCGCAAGTCTCCGAAAGACAGTTCGGAGAAATTGTATGGCAGATTCAGATCCCCGACAATCCCGGTACGACGCTTCAGGACAAGCAAGTGAGAAGCCTGAAACAGATTCCGGACGTTAACGGCGACGGCATCAACGATGTGATAGTTGCAACGGGAAATTATTATACTTTGTGCTACAGCGGAGCTAACGGGGCCGAACTCTGGAGATACAGCACTCACTTCGGCAGCATTAATACCGGCTCTGTAGAATGGGAAGATGCAGTGACTATCACCGATGTCAATAACGACGGAATGCCGGACGTTGTGATCGGATGCGGCGGAGGAAATGAGATGGTGTATGCGCTCAGAGGAAACAACGGAACAGTGATATGGCAGTACGGAAACACTGTTACAACAAGTGACGGCGACATTGAGTCAGTGAATGCAAATTACGATTTCAACAGAGACGGCATAAAGGACATAATTGTATCTGCAAGCGGTGTTACGAACGGCGGAAGGCATGCGGCAATTTGCCTCAATGCAGTCAACGGGCAGGAGCTTTGGTACCGGCAGCAGCCCGAGCCGTTCACCGACGATGCGATCGGTACGGAGAAAGGCGCGGCAATTGGCGTGAACAACAACGGGGCGCCGTACATTGTGCGCGGGCTTGACACACTGGGCAATACAGTCTGGAATTACACATCGGCCGGAAACACTTGGAGCCTGAAGGAGATGCCTGATGTTGACACTGACGGACGGAAGGACATCATCGGGCTCGGAGGATTCACGGGATATGTTTTTGCGCTCAGCGGAGCAACCGGCGCTCAGATATGGGCAAGAAGCCTCAGCTCGAGCAATAACGGAAAGATACAGCTCCTTGATGATGCCGACGGCAACGGCTATGCGGACTTCCTGCCTTCTGCACCGCAGGTTGCATACAGGGTTGACACAAGGACCGGAAACACGCTCTGGTCAAATGCGCTCGGGTCTTCTTACATCAGGGGTGTTGATGATATTGGCGATGTGACAGGCGACAGCATTGACGACATTGTTATTGCCACTCAGGTGCCTGCCAGACTGCTGGTCCTTAACGGTGCGAACGGGAATATCCTGTTTGACCACTTGTTCGGCACAACTCTCAATCAGCGCGGCGACAGGGCTGCGGTCCTGAAGGACATTGACACAAACGGTGTGAATGAATTTCTCGGCGGAAACAGAGAAGGCAAAGTGATCTGCTTTTACGGCGGGAACGGAACGATCACTTCTGTGATAAAGGAAAGCGCTGTTGCAGGGGATTACCGGTTGTACCAGAATTTTCCGAATCCTTTCAATCCATCCACTTCAATCGCTTTTGAAATACCGAGAGCAGGGCATGTCAGGATAGCGGTCTTTGATGCCATGGGAAGGGAAGTGAAGGAGATCGTGAATGAAAGACTGAATATCGGATCTTATGAAGCGAAGTTCAACGGCGCCGGCCTTCCAAGCGGTGTGTATTACTACAGGCTCATGTCAGAAGGATTCAGCGGTACAAAGAAGATGCTGATGATCAAGTAACTGCATTGTGTTCAGAGTTCTGAAATCCCCGCAGAACAGCGGGGATTTTTTTGCGCACAATTATTCTGCATCGGCTGATCCACTCGCTGGATCAGCAAATTTCCGTCTGCAAAATATAGTCGCAACACATTCACGATACAACCGTGTTAAATGATTATCATCCCTGCCCAAACTCTGCAAGGAGTGATCAGATCAATTATTATTTACTCATGAACACCGCGGCCTTTAGTGTCCTGGCCCCCGCA
>CAZTQR010000164.1:0-2437 GCA_964615795.1 uncultured Ignavibacteriaceae bacterium | reverse complement strand
ACGTCATACTTCTTCAGCACTTCATCATAGCTCTGCTGTGCAAGCCTTACGGAAAGTTCCGAGGTTTCCATTCTCTTCTTCTGATAGTCGGCATTCAAAAACTTCTGTCTCACTTCCTGCTCAATCTTCTTCTTTGCAAGGTCTAGGCGGCTCATGTTTTGCTGTTCCGTCTGCCTTGCCTGCTCTGTAAGCGAAGATGTGAAGCCCCAGTTCCAGAGATCCCACGTCAGCCCTATTCCCACATCCCAGGTTGCCTTAAACTCATTTGCGGGAGGCTGAACGCGCTGGTTCGGGTTGGCATAATAGACGTTTCCGAATACCGAAACATAGGGATAGTACAGCGATTGCGATGCACGAATGCTCTCCCTTGAGGATTCTATTGCATACTTAAGGCTCTTCAGCTCATTGCGGTTTGCAATCGCGTACTCCACATAGTAAGACTCCGCCCTCAGTTCCTCGTCAGGAAAGGCTGATGTTGTATCAGGCTCAGTAGGGATTTCAGCCGGATAACCGATGATCCTGTTCAGTGCGATCCGGGAATTGCTGACTGCGTTCTCGGCTTCAAGCAACTGAAGCTTCGCATTTGAATTCTGCACTTCAAGCCGGAGCAGGTCTGTGCTTGTTGCAAGTCCTGAGAGAAGGAAGTTCTTCGTTTCAGTGATCCTCCTTTCTGTCTGCATCATCGTCTGCTCGGCGATCTGCCTTCCGAGCTTGGCTTTGTAGAGATTCCAGTAAGCCGTCAGCGCTTCGAATGCCGCGTTGTTCTTGGATTCGTCATATTCTACAGATGATATCCTGCTTCCGTACTCTGCAATGTTCTTAAGCGATGCAAGCCTGAAGCCTGAAAAGACCACCTGGCTCGCAGACAGTCTCAATGAGTAATTGTTAAGAACCGCGTCGGCTATCTTGACGGGTATTGGAGAAAACGGCACGGTAACAAGGAAAGGGTCAACCGAGCTGAGCCTTGTGTACCCGGCGGAGAACTTTAACTGCGGGAGCATCTGCGAAGACACTTCGGTGATCTTCGATTCCGATTCCTTAACCTTCGACATGCTGATCTTTATCTCGTCGCTGTTCTGCAGTGACAGTTTCACGCATTCATCAATGCCGATCATTCTGCTCTGTGAAAGCAGTTCCGCAGGTACTGCGGCAAGCATCGCTAAGATAAATATCACTCCCCGCTTCATTGCTTTCCCGCTTTCATAAGATGTATGAATGCATTCTCAAGGGACGGCCGCGACCTTCTCAGATCAGCTATGTTAACGCCGTTAACTTTAAGCATGTTAGTCAATTCAGCTTCAGACGCTGATTCAGATTCAAGTATTACATTAACCCTGTCTCCGAACAGCTGAACTTCATCCTCGCCTTTTGCAGTGATAAGGTCATAAGCTCTTCTTGCAGGGGTGCATACAATTTCAAGCACTGTCTTGTGGATCTTGCCTTTTATACCGTCAGGAGTGTCAACTGCAAGAATGCGCCCGTTCTCGATCAATGCGATCTCGCTGAATCTTTCCGCCTCTTCCATGTAAGGTGTGGAAATGATTACCGTAAGGTCTTCATTCAGCAATCCTGCAAGTATCAGCCAGAATTCCCTTCTCGAAACAGGGTCAACTCCGGTTGTCGGCTCGTCAAGCAGGAGTATTTTAGGCCTGTAGATGAGAGTGCATGCAAGCCCGAGCTTCTGCTTCATTCCTCCCGAGAGATTTCCTGCGAGAAAACTCCTGAACTTCTTCATCCGCGTGAACTCAAGCAATTCTTCCCTCCTGCTTTTGTAATCCTTCACCCCATGTATCTCTGCAATGAACCTGATGTTCTCGTCAACAGTGAGGTCGGAATAAAGACTGAACTTCTGTGACAGATATCCAATGCTGTCCCGAACCTTCATGTAATCCTGCGGTATTCTGTGCCCCAGCAATTCAATCACGCCGCTGTCAGCCTTCAGCAATCCGCAAAGAATTCTGATGAGCGTGGTCTTGCCGGCGCCGTCCGGGCCTGCAATACCGAAGATCACATTTCTCCTTACCCTGAATGACACTCCGTTCAGAGCGGTCACTTCGCCGTACTTCTTCACGAGTCCCTCAACTCTTACTGCCGTATCCATTTCACTTTACTCTGATGATTGCATCTGCCGGCATGCCTGACTTAAGCTCCCGCTCCGGATTCTGTATGCGCACCTTCACTGCATAGACAAGCTTGGTCCTTTCCTCTTCCGTCTGAATGTTCTTCGGTGTAAACTCTGCCTGTGATGAAATGTAGATGATCTTTCCGGTGTACTTCCTGTCGTTGAATGAATCAGTCGTAACTTCAACGCTGTCGCCGGTCTTTATCTTGCCCAGATGCTGTTCGGGAATGTAGATCTTGAGGTCAACTGATGAAAGGTCCGCAATGTTCAGCAGTGATGATCCGGGAGTGACGTACTCCCCTGCTTCAGCAAACT
>CAZTQR010000163.1:0-2466 GCA_964615795.1 uncultured Ignavibacteriaceae bacterium | reverse complement strand
CCTTTGCATTTAAAAACACCCTGCCTCCGTCAGCGCTCATGCTGAATGAATTGTCAAGAATTATGACAGCACCCGAAGCTCCGGAATAAGAACCGCCGGAACCCTTGAGAACAGGATCGGCGAAGCTCAGAACAAGGAATGCAATGGCCAGAATTCGAAGTGCAAGAAGAATGAGCTGCCTTAGCTTGATCCTTCTCATTTTTGACTTCTGAAGTTCTTTGAGAAATCTGAGGGTGCTGAATTCGATCTTTCGCACCTTGCTGAGATTCAGAAGATGTATGAGTATCGGTATCGAGACTGCCGCGAGGCCAAAAAGTATGAGCGGATTGAGGAATGTCATCAATTGATCTAATATTCAAAGATAGTTTTTCGGTTCGTTTAACTAAATGCACAAGTGAAGAGTTCATAATTAAAAAAGGCAACTTGACAACCAATGTGATTCAATTGATGCAACTGAGCCTGAATCATGTTTTATCTGTAATTTTTGATATATAATAACAATATTAAAATAACACATGCAGGCTTCGATATTTCTCAACGGCAAACTGCCTTCACGGAAAATCATTATGAAGCTCCTAGATGCGGATAGCCTCATAAT
The DNA here is from genome assembly GCA_964615795.1 of uncultured Ignavibacteriaceae bacterium. Taxonomy (GTDB): domain Bacteria; phylum Bacteroidota; class Ignavibacteria; order Tepidaquicellales; family Tepidaquicellaceae; genus JADJAH01. The sequence continues at coordinate 1,868 of CAZTQR010000163.1, read as the reverse complement.
AGGAGCGGACGGCGGCGGCAACTTGCTGTACAGGATGAAGATACTTCCCGGTTTAGTTATAGGAGATATGGATTCAATATCACAGGATTCAGTTGCATACTTCAGGGAATCCGGAGTGAAAATCATTCATCTAAAGGAGCAGGAGACAACTGACTTTGAGAAATGCCTGAAATACTGCAAAACAAAAGGAGTGAACAAAGTGCTTGTATTTGGTGCTACAAGCATGAGGCCTGACCATACGCTTAACAACTTCAGCGTATTGAAAAGGTACAAAGACAGTTTGGCAATAAGTATGATCACGGAGGAGTACGAGATTTTCTTCGCTGTGAAGCATCTTGAGTTCAGCTATCCTCCGGGCGAGATCTTCTCTATGCTGGGCATGCCGGTGGCAAGATCAGTAACGACAAAGGGCCTTAAGTACAGATTGAATAATGAGGACCTTGTATTCGGAGAAAAAGAAGGTTCGCTCAACAAGTCAGTAACTAACAAGGTAACTGTGAATCATAAAGGCGGCGACTTACTTGTATTCAGAAAGCATTTCTTAAATTGAATGGAAAACTTCAGAGTTGCACTTTCTACAAATGACTACCTGATAATTCTTGCATACTTTGTTTCGGTTCTCATAATCGGATTCAAGACAAAGACTGAACAGGGTTCCATAAAAGATTATCTTGTAGCAGGAAGGACATTGACATTACCGGCATTCGTTGCCACCCTGGTTTCCACATTCTACGGCGGCGTCCTTGGGATCGGCGAGTTCACGTACAAGTTCGGCGTTTCGGGATGGCTGCTGTATGCATTTCCCTATTATGTATTTGTAATTGTCTTCGCGCTTTATCTATCTGACAGAGTGCGTAAGACTCATCTCTATACTATTCCCGACAAGCTTAACAGGATATACGGGAGAAAGGTCGGAATACTTGGAGGCTTCTTTGTGTTTCTGATGTCTACGCCGGCTCCGTATCTTTTCATTATGGGAATTCTGATCAGCATAATTTTCTCCATCAAGCTGTTCTATGCAATGATCTTCGCCCTGCTTGCATCTGTCCTTTACCTTATCAAAGGCGGCCTTAGAGCAGATGTGCGAGTGAACATTTTCGAGTTCATTGTGATGTTTGTCGGTTTCGGTATCATACTGCCTTTCTGCTTCAACACCCTCGGAGGGTTCGATTACCTTGACTCACGCCTGCCTGAGACAGACCTGAAGCTCTTCGGCCACACAACACTGCAGTATTTCTTTGTGTGGTTCTTCCTCGGATCATGGGTGCTGGTCGATCCGTCCTTCCATCAGAGGTGTTATGCGGCAAGAAAGAAGTCAACGCCCAAGATCGGAATTCTGATATCGCTCGTTTTCTGGGTCCTGTTTGATTTTATGACCACGACTGCCGGTCTTTATTCAAAAGCATTTTTTCTGAACGATCTGAAGGATCCGCTTCTGTCATACCCTGCGCTTGCCGAGAAGCTTCTGCCTCCCGTGGCAAAAGGAGTGTTTTATCTCGGAATGATTGCGACAGTTATGTCATCTCTGCACTCATACATTTTCATTTCTGCCACTACATTCGGAAGGGATATCATCTCACGATTCAAAAACGAGGAGGACAAGAGCAATAAGTTCAATACAGTGGGACTGCTTTTCAGCTCCGTTCTTTCTCTCTTTCTTGCTTACATGATCCCATCGGTGGTAAACATATGGTACACCGTCGGAACTCTTGTGGTGCCGGCCCTTCTGATCGGAGTGCTGAGCGCATATTTCATAAGACTGAGGGTCGAGTCCAAATACATATATACGGCAATGCTCAGCTCATTCTTTGTCTCTCTCATTTCGTTTGTCATCGGCAATCTGAACAAACAACAGGATGTTCCCGTTT
>CAZTQR010000162.1:0-2482 GCA_964615795.1 uncultured Ignavibacteriaceae bacterium | reverse complement strand
TCACCAATGAATCGTTTTATCTTAAGCACTTCAGGGAAGAACTCAAGACCAGTTGTGCGATCAGGAACAGCAAGCTTCACAGTCTGCGTCCGAGCCTGATGAAGTCCCACATTTATTTGCTTCTCCATGAACTTCTTACGAGCACAGTTTACGGAAATATGATGCTTGTTAATACCAAGTCATTCAAGGAATCCGAGAACTCGGTGATCTTCGATGACTTCTTTCAGGTATTCGAACTCATAGGATATCTTGAAGGATCGGAATTTCTGGATGACTCCGAAAAAGATTTTGTCGAACTATGCAGGCACGATTTCATACTGATGCGTGATCCCTTAAATACGGGCTCACTCGTTCATATGCGGAATTCGATTCTTGGCTTGTCTGACAAGATGAGCAAGAACATGCTTTACATTTTCTTCTCGCACCTTAATATTTTCTACCTGCTCAACATCTCCGGCGGAAATGAGAAGCTCTCGAAAGATCTTCTTGAGAACTACAAATTCATGGTGGATAACGACCTCTACCGGAATGCCGAAAGAGAGTATATCAATTTCTCGGAGTACAGGACAATACTTCTACATTCTTTCAGGATGAAGAAAACAGATTTTGCGGAAAAGCTGATTGAAAAATTTCGGAATGTCCACAGTCCGGACCAGCGGAAGGAGATTCTGAATTACAGCTACGCAGTTCTGAACTTCGAAAAAGGCAACTATGACGAAAGTTTGAGGTACCTGACGAAACTCAAAGCCGACAACATCATAATGAAGCTTGATTGCGAAGTGCTAAGAATAATGATATTCTATGAAAAAGATTTCCTTGAGAATGCAGTTTCTGCCGTTGAGGCATTCAGGTATTATACAAAGAACAACGGTTTCCTTTCGAAGGATGTTGTCAGGAGTCAGGCTGAGTTTGCCAGGATCACGTCATTCCTCATAAAGCACAAGCATGATGGAATTACAGGCTTTGAGTATCAGAAGGCGCTCAGGGAAATTGAGAGCAACACATTGCTCCGCAGAAAGAGCTGGCTGATCTCCAAGCTAAGAGAACTGAAGCAAAAGAAGGCTGAAGATTAAAGAGATTCTTGGCCGGCTAAGGGTCATCACTTCACAGTAATCTTTTCAAGAATGGCAATTTCAGTTCCATTTCGAGAAAACCCCGGGCTTGCCCAAAACTCTCACTTCACAATCCATTGGATATTTATTTGAAGTTAGTATTCTGATGTATTAGTTTTGCCAAGAAACAGGTACGGCGGCGGATTTCCCCAAAGTCTGCAGTCATAAATGCCGTATCGAAAACTAAACAACGAAAGGAGAACACCATGAGAACGCTTCTAGCGATTCTTGTGCTGTTGCTGTTCACCTACAGCACAGCAAATTCTCAGTACGCTGTAAGTCTCGCCCGGTATGACGGGACAGGCGACGGACAGAGTCTGACTTTTACAAACCCCTGCAACAACCAATCGCTTACGGTATTTGTAGGCACGTTGAGAGCAACCGTTAACGGCAACTCAACAAGGTTCTACTGCGCCGACATTTGCAGGTCAATTTCCCCCGGTGATACCGTAAGGGATTCCGCTCTTACCGGCTCCAAGGTCATCTACATTCTAAACAACTACTTCCCGTATAAAACAAGCTATTCGGGCAAGCTTAGTGATAATGATCTTGAAGCGGCCGCAATCCAGCTTTCGATCTGGTATTTCAGGCACAACCTCAACATCAGTTCAGTAAGCGGAAGCAATGCATCCACTATCAGGAACAGGGCAAATGCGATCATTGCAGATGCAAATGCAAATGCCGGTTTCATTACCGCCGTTAAGACCATTGAAATCCTCCCTGATGTGGATCCTGATTACTTCGTTGTGAAGACTGTGGACCAGGACGGAGATCCGGTCGGCGTCAACAATATCCAGCTGACAATTTCCACCGGCAGTCTGAGCACAAACAGCGTCAACACCAACGCTACCACGGGACTTTCTGATCCTGTTCAGGTTATCGGAACCGCAGTCGGCACGATTACCGCCACGGCACAGGCAGTAATGCCGCAGGGAATGATCTATGCAAGCAGCGGCCACAACAAGCAGGCTCTCGTACTGGCAAAGCCGGTCATCACTAACGTTATGACAGAAGCCGACTGGGGCGCTCTTCCGGTTGAACTTGCATCCTTCACTGCAGACATTAACGGCAGGGATGTAACGCTTAACTGGGCAACCTCATCCGAGATTAACAATGCCGGATTCACAATTGAAAGAAGTTCATCGGTTTCAGGAAACTGGGATGCAGTAGGTCAGGTAGCCGGAAACGGGACAACAACCGGAATGATCAGCTACAGCTTCACTGACAAAAATCTTCTTACCGGTAATTATTCATACAGGCTGAAGCAGACAGACTTCAACGGCAACTATGAATATCATAACCTTAGCAGTGAAGTAGTGATCGGGACTCCGGACAAGTTCAGCCTCAGCCAGAACTATCCGAATCCGTTC
>CAZTQR010000161.1:0-2513 GCA_964615795.1 uncultured Ignavibacteriaceae bacterium | reverse complement strand
TCACCAATGAATCGTTTTATCTTAAGCACTTCAGGGAAGAACTCAAGACCAGTTGCGCGATCAGGAACAGCAAGCTTCACAGCCTGCGTCAGAGCCTTATGAAGTCTCATATTTATCTGCTTCTTCACGAACTTCTAACGAGCACAGTTTACGGTAACATGATGCTTGTTAACACCAAGTCCTTCAGGGAATCCGAGAATTCTGTGATCTTTGATGACTTCTTCCAGGTGTTCGAACTCATCGGTTATCTTGAAGGATCGGAATTCTTGAATGACACCGAAAAGGATTTTGTGGAACTCTGCAGACATGATTTTATACTGATGCGCGATCCAACCAATACTGATTCGCTGGAACACATGCGCAGTTCGATCCTCAGCCTGGCGGGCAAGATGAGCAAGAACATGCTTTACATTTTCTTCTCGCATCTGAATATCTTCTACCTGCTAAATATTTCCGGCGGAAATGATAAGCTCTCGAAAGATCTTCTTGAGAATTACAAGTTCATGGTGGAAAACGATCTATACAGGAATGCCGAAAGAGAGTACATTAATTTCTCAGAATACAGGACAATACTTCTTCACTCTTTCAGGATGAAGGAAGCAGACTTTGCGGAAGAGTTGATTGAGAAGTTCCGAAATGTTCACAGTCCTGACCAGCGGAAGGAAATCCTTAATTACAGTTATGCAGTTCTGAACTTTGAAAAAGGCAACTATGATGAAAGCTTACGTTACCTGACGAAACTCAAAACCGACAACATTATAATGAAGCTTGACTGCGAAGTCCTCCGGATCATGATTTTTTACGAGAAAGATTTCATTGAGAATGCGGTTTCTGCCGTTGAGGCATTCAGGTATTATACAAAGAACAACGGTTTCCTTTCGAAGGATGTTATCAGAAGCCAGGCTGAGTTTGCCAGGATCACTTCATTCCTAATAAAGCATAAGCATGACGGAATTACAGACTTTGAGTTTCAGAAAGCGCTCAGGGAAATTGAAAGCAACACCCTGCTTCGCAGAAAGAGTTGGCTGATCTCAAAGCTGGAAGAACTGAAGCTAAAGAAGACTGAAGACTAAAGCAACATTGGTCCGGCCAAGGGTGTTCACTTCACAGAAATCTTTTCAGAAAATAGCAATTTCAGTTCCATATTGGGAAATTCAAAAGCTTGCCTCATACTCTCACTTCACAAACCACTAGATAATTATTTGAAGTTAACATTCTGATGTATTAGATTTGCCTAGAAAAAGATGCGGTGGCGGATTTCCCCAAAGTCTGCAGTCATAAATGCCGTATCAAAACTAAACAACGAAAGGAGAACACCATGAGAACGCTTCTAGCGATTCTTGTGCTGTTGCTGTTCACCTACAGCACAGCAAATTCTCAGTACGCTGTAAGTCTCGCCCGGTATGACGGGACAGGCGACGGACAGAGTCTGACTTTTACAAACCCCTGCAACAACCAATCGCTTACGGCATTTGTAGGCACTTTGAGAGCGACCGTTAACGGCAACTCAACACGATTCTATTGTGCAGACATTTGCAGGTCAATTTCCCCCGGTGATACCGTAAGGGATTCAGCTCTTACCGGCTCCAAGGTCATCTACATCCTTAACAACTACTTCCCGTATAAAACAAGCTATCCGGGCAAGCTCAGTGATAATGATCTTGAAGCGGCCGCAATTCAGCTTTCGATCTGGTATTTCAGGCATAATCTCAACATCAGCTCGGTAAGCGGAAGCAATGCATCCACTATCAGGAACAGGGCAAATGCAATCATTGCAGATGCCAATGCAAACGCAGGATTCATCACGGCGGTAAAGACAATTGAAATACTACCGGATGTTGATCCTGATTACTTCATCGTGAAGACAGTGGATCAGGACGGGGATCCGGTCGGCGTGAATAATATTCAGCTGACAATTTCCAGCGGCAGTCTGAGCACAAACAGCGTCAACACAAATGCTGCGACGGGCCTTTCCGATCCTGTTCAGGTAATCGGAACTGCGGTCGGCACAATAACTGCCACAGCACAAGCCGTGATGCCGCAGGGCATGATCTACGCAAGCAGTGGCCATAACAAACAGGCGCTTGTTCTTGCAAAGCCGGTCATTACTTCTGTCATGACAGAAGCTGACTGGGGTGCACTTCCGGTTGAACTTGCATCATTCACCGCAGACATAAACGGCAGGGATGTAACTCTTAACTGGGCAACCTCATCCGAAATCAACAATGCCGGATTCACAATAGAAAGAAGTTCATCGGTTTCAGGAAACTGGGATGCAGTTGGCCAGGTAGCCGGAAACGGAACAACAACCGGCACAATCAGCTACAGCTTTACTGACAGAAATCTTCTTACAGGCAATTATTCATACAGGCTGAAGCAAACAGACTTCAACGGCAACTATGAATATCATAATCTCAGCAGTGAAGTAGTGATCGGGACTCCGGACAAGTTCAGCCTTAGCCAGAACTATCCGAATCCTTTCAACCCAAGCACAAAGATAAGCTACGATATTC
>CAZTQR010000160.1:0-2754 GCA_964615795.1 uncultured Ignavibacteriaceae bacterium | reverse complement strand
TTGATAAGCTCCGGGAACCGGGCCGATATGAACTCGAGCCGCTTGGAAATTTTGAGCTTAAGGGCAAACTTACTGAGGTGTTCCTCTACAGCGTGATCCTCAAAAGTAAATGACGATCAGCACTGGGGTGAAGATTGTCCTGCATTCTGTTCACTTATGCAAAAGTGTGTTCAACTCCTGTGATAACCTCTCTCAGGATGATTCTCTCTTGCGGGTAAAATTATTTTTCGGGATGATTCTTCGGATAATCCAATGATCTGAAAATTCCTGTGCCTTTGTTTACTTCCTTCCAGCCGTTAAGAGGAAAATGTACATGAACAATCCCGCATGTAGGGATCTCGGGAATGTCCGCGCCGCAAATGAAGTTTGCAAAGTCTGTTATTCCGGGATTGTGAGAAAAGAGAAGTACACATTTGTCTTCGCCGGTGAACTTTGAAAGTGTGCCGAGAAAGTCTTCTTCATCCGCCATATAAAGTTCTTCAAGAAGCACTATCTCCCGAATGCCGAACTCCTTTGCAAATTCCTTTGCAGTCAGTTTTGCCCTTTCCGCTGTGCTCGAAATAACGCGGTCAGGAATAATGCCCGTCTTCTTCAGAAGCTTTGCCATCATCGGGGCGTCATGCCTGCCCCTCTTGTTAAGAGGCCTTTCGTGGTCGCTGAGTCTCACGTCTTTCCAGCTTGACTTGGCGTGTCTTATCAGAAACAGATCAAGCGGCATACCGGATTTGCTTTTGGTTTATTCAAACAGGTTCATCGGCTCAATCGGCATCGTTGAAAATGCCACCGCATAAGCGACCACGGAAATGATCAGTCCGAACATGAAGATCGTGTAACAGATCCTGAGATACTTGTACTTTCTTCCCAGCACTTTTCCAAGATAGTAGAAATCCTTGATCATCGAACCGTAAAGAAACTCCCGGTCCTTCATCATCTCATTCATTCCCCATTCAAAATCCTGAAGGGACATTGAATGGAAGTTCCCGAAGAACAAAAGGTTCGTCCGCTTCTTTGTTATGTCTTCCTTTGTGAATGTGCCTGAAGAATACTTCGGACGGGTTACCATTACTGCAAATACTATGCATACAAGACTGACCGCAAGCAGAAGGAAGGTCGGAATTATGAGCTGCGGGTTTACGTCAAGCTTCCTTATGAGGAATGTAAGTATGAATCCGATTATCAGCGTGTTTATGCTGATCATTATGTTCGCCTTGCCGTCAGCCATCGCGCTGAACTCCACATGAGTCCTGACCGTGTTCCTGAACATTGTCTCTATTCCCCTCGCCGCCTTCTGCCCCTCTTCACTCCTTGATTCTATCTTTTGCTTCTCAACCTCGAGCTTTTCCCGGTCCTTTTGTTCCTTCTCCGATCTTGCAAGCTTCTTCCGGTACTGCTTCTCAACTTCAAGAAGATTCTCCGACTTCTTTTCATCAAATGCCTTTCTTGAATACTTAGTGTAGAACTTATGCGTCGTCAGGAAATCCATGTTCAGTCTGAGCCAGTCAATGTCATTGTACTTCTTTCCCTCGGTCTTTTCCCACTCAACTCTGAGCAGATCGGATTTTCTGTCAAAGTCCTTTGTGCCCAGATGGCATAGGTCTGCATCACAGATTATTTCTTCCAGAAGATTCTGAGGATTGGAAGGGAAGCGGGTTGCATTTATGCATCCGATCACCATCTCGGTCTTGCTCTCGGGATACTGATGTTCGGCAAGGAATTTCTTCGCTATCTCAACGCTGACGTCCTCGTGATTCTCTGACCTCTCGGTGAAACCTGTGTCGTGAAACCACGCGGCAAGGATCACCGGCTCAAGTTCGTCATCGCTGAGTCCTGACTTTCCGCCGATCTTTCGGACGGCATCAACCACTTCGGATGTGTGCATGTGATTGTGGTAAACATGATTCGGCGGGAGCTTGGCCTTCATCAGTTCAAATACGTGGTCTGAAGCAAGTTCGGTGATTTCTCTGCCTGGATAGCTCAAGTGGAATTTTTCCGCAAAATATGACTGTGGTCTTTAAGTTGAAACATAAATCATTGTGATCTTATCCGCTCTTCTCAAAAATACGTCATCTGTCTGAGCAGAATTTGCATCGCGAAGCGTTTGCATGTCGCGCCGGCCATAAGCATTGGCAAATGGTCAAGGACGGCGCCGCATGGGGAATGTTAACTGACGTGAAGTTGATCTTACACTTCGAATGTCAATTCTCTGTTTCCAGCGCTACTTCGCCGGCAACCGGCGCAGGTTTCTTTTTCCTTATCTTGTCAACAAGGTTTGTTACGGAAAGGAAAATCGTCGGTACTATCACAAGCGTCAGGAATGTCGCGACTGCAAGTCCGAAAATGATAGCTACTCCCATGGGCCTCCAGAATGCCGTGTTCTGCCCGCCTATTATCCATGAGAACGTCCTCCAGTCAAAGTCAACTCCGGTTGTGAGCGGTATAAGGCCTGCTATAGTTGCCGCCGCTGTCAGCGCAACAGGCCTGAGTCTGATCATTCCTGCCTGTACCAGCGCCTCCATCCTTGTATGCCCCCGCTTCTCAAGTTCAATTGCAAAGTCAAGAAGTATGATTGCATTCCTCACCACAATACCTCCGAGCGAGATCACTCCGATTCCCGTCATGATTATTCCGAAAGGTGTGTTCGTGACAAGAAGTCCGATGAGTACACCAATAAGCGACAGGAGCACAGTGAACATGATAATGATCGGCGAAGTGATAGAATTGAACTCGATCACAAGAAAGAAGAATACCAGTAAC
>CAZTQR010000159.1:0-2823 GCA_964615795.1 uncultured Ignavibacteriaceae bacterium | reverse complement strand
CATAGATGTAAACACCTTCGCCTCTTTCGATCACAATCGGCGAAACACCTTTTTGTTTTGACCATGATGTAAGCGTATGGTTAACGCTGTTTGCAATTATCTCCTCTTTGAAAGAAACAGTTTCAGTATTCATGATTATGAATTTTCAGTTTGCAATCTCTTTGAATTTGAAGCGCGTCCGGCAAGCGACAACATGACCATGCCTGCAATGCATGACATAACGGATCCGCAAAGAATTGCGACCTTAGATGTGTCAACTATCAGTGCATCATCGAAAGCAAGAAGTGAAATGAAGATCGACATTGTAAATCCAATCCCTGCAAGCATGCCTGCTCCCAGGACGTGCTTCCATTTTACATCTCCGGGAAGACTGCTGATGCCTGCCTTCACAGCAATAAGTGAAAGCAGAAAGATCCCAAGCGGCTTTCCCAGAAACAAACCAAGCATTATGCCTGCAGAATTGTCGGACAGCAGGCCTCCTATCAGCTCTTTTGTAATAGGTATGCCGGTATTTGCAAGGGCGAACATAGGTATTATGATTAGTGCAACGGGTTTGTGCAGAAAATGCTGCAACTTGTAAGACATTGAACCCGCAGAGCCGTCTCTGAATGGAATTGCAAATGCAAGAAGAACTCCGGTTATAGTTGCATGAACACCTGATTCATGCATGAAGAACCACATGAACAGCCCGGGTACAAGATATAGCGGCATTGAATTCACTTTCAGCCGGTTGAAGATCAGGAGCATTGCAAAGATCCCCATCGCAAGTGTAAAGTAAAGAAGTGAGAATCCCTTGGAGTAGAATGCTGCGATTATAATTATTGCACCGAGATCATCTATGATAGCCAGCGCTGTCAGGAAAACTTTTATTGAAACAGGCACTCTGTTTCCGAGCAAAGAAAGCATGCCAATGGCAAAAGCAATATCAGTGGCCATAGGGATTCCAAATCCTGACTGCGTATCAGTGCCCGCGTTGAAACTGAAGTGAATGAGCGCGGGAACAAGCATCCCGCCAACAGCAGCAAATATGGGAAGCAAGGCCTTTCTGATATCGGAAAGCTCACCGATGTATAACTCCCTTTCGATCTCAAGTCCGACAAGCAAAAAGAAGACTGCCATCAGCAGATCATTTATCCAATGGTAGACCGGATAGTTCATGCTGATGGATGCCAGGTCGAATCCGATCTTGGTTTTAAACAATGCCGCATAAGCACTGCTCAGGGGGGAGTTTGCAATAGCAAGCGAAACGGCCGTGCAGATTATCAGCAGGTATCCGCCGGTTCTCTCGCTGTCAAAGAATTCTCTGAAAAGTTTGGTAAGTCCGTTCTTCATGTTTCAAATCCGTAGTCAATGTAAGCGAACAGTACAAGTTCCTCAAGAGAAATAAACTCAAGAAACTTCTCGTTGGTGGCTTCGAGCACAACAGGGGGCGCGACTCCTGCGTCACAGGCTTCCAGCCAGCGGGAAGCGCAGATGCACCATCTGTCTCCGGCTTTCAATCCTGGAAATTCAGCTTCGGGTATTGGGGTCTTGAGGTCATTACCGCGAAGGCTTGAGAAATTCAGAAACTCGTCCGTCATCACAGCGCAGACAATGTGAATCCCCGGGTCGTATTCAGAGGATTCACAGCATCCTGTCCTCTTGAATCCGGTGACGGGGTCATCTCCGCATGTTCTGAGTGGTTCACCGAAAACGTTTGTCTCCATTGCTGAAATTAGAATTTAGTGCGCTGAAACTTTGTCCTGCTTTTTCTTCCAGAAAATGTAAAACGGAATGCCGCTGAGTACAAGCACAAGGCCGATGCCGGCATCGCGCGGGTTTTGCAATATTGTCACAACCACAAGAGTGATGCAGAAAAGCACGAAGATGAACGGCACATAAGGATATCCCATTACCTTGTAAGGCCTGTGATGATCCTTCATCTTCTTCCTCAATATGAACACGCCGAAAGCGCCGGCTCCGTAAAAGATGAAGGAGGCAAAGATGAGCATGTCGGTAAGCTGATCGAACGTACCTGACAGTACCAGGATGCTTGCCCATGTGCCCTGTATAATAAGGGATGTGTACGGAGTCTTGAATCTCGGGTGAACATTTCCTGCGGAAGGAAAGAACAGTCCGTCCTTGGCCATTGCGAAATAGATCCTTGAAGATGCAAGTATGGTTCCGTTTGTTGTGCCGAATGTCGAGATCATGATCAGAACGGAAATGAAGAACGCACCGCCGTGTCCGAGAAATTTTCTCAGTGCTTCGACCGCTATGATTGTGTTCTCCCTGTTTGCCATATCAATTATCTCATTAACAGGCATTATGTAGAGGATCGTAAAGTTCGTGATCAGGTAGATAACCATCACTGCCGAAACTCCGATGAACAGCGCAAGAGGAATGTTCTTCTTGGGCTCCTTTATCTCGCCGCCGAGGTACCCGATATTGTTCCAGCCGTCGTATGCCCAGAATGCCCCGAGCATTGCAGCGAACATTGCACCGAATAGTCCCAGCGATGTTCCGTATTCGGCTGTCGGACTCTGTCCCCAAGGCTGTACGTTATCAATGCTTCCGCCGCTGAGCGCAAGTCCGAGAATTATTATTACTGCAATTCCGAGAACTTTCAAAGTGGTGAATACATTGCTTATGAATCCGCCGAAGATCACGCCAAGATAATTTGCCGTTGTAAGAAAGATGATGGTAAGAATGGTCAGGGCTTTCACTCCGAAATTGTTGTGAGGATAGTATATTCCTAATAGGCTCCATTCTTCAAGCGACTGTCCGAGATGCGGCAGAGGGAGAACCGCATTCACAGATTCTGCAAACACATAAGCGATCGAT
>CAZTQR010000158.1:0-2836 GCA_964615795.1 uncultured Ignavibacteriaceae bacterium | reverse complement strand
CTTTGTTACAGCAAAAGGTGATGAAGACAGTGAATTCAAATATGAAGCAGAGAACTTTGAAAGATCACTCACTGCCAGGCGCAAGCCGGGAAAATACACGGAGATAGGGTTCCTGCAGTCTGCCAAGCCTGAGGAGGAAGACGAAACACGGCTCATACTTGACAAGATAAAAGAACTTGTTTCGGATGATCGGTACAGAATAGTTGAACATGACATGGACGGCAGGATCGTCAGCGAACGGCGTGTGAGATTCTCCGATATCGCGGTTCTTTCCCGCACCAAGGACTTTTGCATCAAACTGCAAAAGGATGCTGCGAAGACGGGACTGCCCGTCTCATTTGACGGCGGTATGGAAGTGTTTGCATCAAGGCAGGGGATTCTCGTGCTTGCATGGATCAAAATTGTGATCAATCCAAAAGATGTTTCCGCACTGACTGTGATCCTTGAGAACGACGGCTATGACTTCTCTCAGTTGATGCATATCGTAAAGGCAGACAAAGTCGAACTTCCGGAAGCGATTTCGAAGTTCAGGGATGAACTCTGCGGAATGAAGAGCAATGTCCTTTACATGATTGAGGCAGTGAACCGAAGGTACGGATTCAGTGATGAGTTTGCCCGTACTATCATTGAAACAGTTGAGTCATGGGCAGCCTCAGACCTGCTGTCGCTGGGAGAGATCGCCGGCATCATTGAGGATTCGCTTCTTGACGGCGACTTCAATATCGAACTAAACAGGACTTATGATTCAGTAACCTGCAGGACAATACACAGTTCCAAAGGGCTGGAGTATCCCGTAGTTATCGTTGCCAATGTGAACATGCGTCTGTTCCCCGACTTTAAGAACACAAGCGGTAAGATAACATTTGATGATATAGGCGGACTTCGGATGAAGAAAATGTACGCTGAGGTTAACGGCTTTTTCGGCAATTACGATAACTGGAGGTCGTTGTTCATAAACAAGATCTGCAAAGGAGAAAACTGCAGTGAAAGCAGGAGATTGCTCTATGTGGCACTTACGCGTGCAAAGCAATACTTGTATCTCACATCATACAATCCTTCCCCATTCTTTACCGGACTTGCTGAACTGACGGGCCATAAAATCATAACGGATTTCAGCTATGAAGGAATTCTTGAATATGAAAAGGGCAGTGATGAAGAGAGGGTCGCAGTGCCATTGCCTGAGCCGGCAACAGAATCAGTTGAGTCAATATCAGTGAAAAGATATGTGAGCAGGTTTCATGAATCAGAAGAGTACACGAATTCCCTCGGAAATTCTTATGCCGGGATGGAGTTTGGAAAAGAAGTTCACATAGCTGCATTCAAGCATGCAAGCGGCATAAAGCATAAGAGCAACTCGAAGTCGGAAGAGAGAGTGATAAAGTTCATAGACTCGCTGAAAGCAAAGTCGCTTCAACCCGAAGCCGACTTCTCGATACCTCTAAACGGCAAGCTTGTAAGGGGAACGATAGACCTGATCGCTCACAGGGATGACGGGATTGTCGTAGTTGATTACAAGACCGACAAGGACCTGTCAAGGAATGACTCGTACAAGGAACAGGTCAGAATATATATGCAGGCTGTTCAGGCACTGTATCCGGAAAGGAAAGTTACCGGTGTGATATATTACTCCGGACTTGACAAGGCAGTTGACGTAGCCTGAAGCAGATCACAGTGAGTGAATGCCCGTCTTGAGTGAACATCCTTTCGGTTCAGCATAAACTCAAACCATTTCAAACTTCGCAGTAAAATGCCTCAGGAATCTCGGTTCTTCAGTGATCCTGTAACCGCGGACAGATTCTTTCTTAGCAAGCAGTTTTTCAAACACTTCGATCACATACTCGATGTGGCTTTGAGTGTAAACTCTTCTCGGAATTGCGAGTCTGACAAGCTCATTCGGTGCGGGAATCAGTTTGCGGTTCTCGTCATACTTCCCGAACATTACCGATCCGATCTCCACTGACCTGATCCCACCTTTAAGATACAGTTCGCAAACAAGAGCCTGTCCCGGATACTGTTCAACCGGGATGTGCGGATAGAATGACTTTGCGTCGAGGTAAACTGCATGACCGCCAATAGGCCAGATGAGCGGAACTCCCATCTTAAACAACTTCTCTCCTAGATACTCTGTGCTTCTGATCCTGTACTTAAGATAGTCGGGATCAAACACTTCTCTCAGCCCTATTGCTATGGCCTCCATGTCCCTTCCGGATAGTCCCCCGTAAGTTACAAATCCCTCCGTGATGATAAGTAGATTTGTGCACGCATCAGAAAGTTCCTGATCCTTCAGTGCCAGAAATCCTCCCATGTTCACAAGCGCATCTTTTTTCGCACTCATCACACAGCCGTCTGCAAACGAGAACATCTCCTGAGCGATCTTTCTGTACGGAACGTTCTCGTACCCGGCTTCCCTGTGCTGAATGAAGTATGCATTCTCCGCGATCCTGCAGCAGTCAAGTATGTAAAGCACGTTATGCTCTTTGCAGATCTCTCCAACCCTTCTTGCATTGTTCATGCTTACCGGCTGGCCACCGCCGCTGTTGTTGGTTACGGTGAGTATGACAGCGCCAATGTTCTCACTTCCCCTTTCGCTTATCAGCTGCTCAAGTTTCACAAGGTCCATATCGCCCTTGAACGGATGATATAACAGGGGATAAAGCGATTCTTCGATCGGGATGTCAATAGCTTCTGCTCCGGAGAATTCAATGTTTGCCCGCGTGGTGTCGAAGTGAGTATTGCTGATGAAGACTTTTCCCTTTCCGCCGAGATATCCGTACAGTATCCTCTCGCCCGCTCTGCCCTGATGAGTCGGGAGAATATGTTCATAGCCCGTAAGGTC
>CAZTQR010000157.1:0-2873 GCA_964615795.1 uncultured Ignavibacteriaceae bacterium | reverse complement strand
GGATGTCGGCTTACAACCATGAGAAGTACATTGCAAGATGCCTTGACAGCGTACTCTCTCAGAAGACCGACTTCCCGTTTGACATAGTACTGGGCGAAGACTGCTCAGGAGACAGGACGCGGGAAATTGTTCTTTCATACAAAAGCAGGTTTCCGGACAAGTTCAAATTGTTCCTGCCTGAAAAGAACATTGGGATGATGCAAATGGATGTGGCGACTCAGCCAATGTGCACAGGCGACTATCTCGCCCTCCTGAACGGCGACGATTACTGGACAGATGAAAACAAACTTCAGATACAGGCCGACTTCCTGGATGCGCACCATGACACTGTGATGTACTATCACAAGGCAACAGTGATCAATGAAGACACAGGTTACGAGTTTGAGACGGTTTATCTTGAGAAGAACGATATACTTCCTGCAGAATCACTGCTTAACGGCTATAACCCTGTAATGACGCCGACTGTTATGATGCGAAACATTCTGCCTCTTCCCGATTGGTATTGTGAGATGCCTTACGGAGACATGCTTACATATCTTCTTCTTTCCCAAAAGGGAAGGATAAGATTCTTAGACAGGAACATGAGCACATACAGAGTACACGGGAGCGGGCAATGGCAGGGAGACTCGATGTACAACAACCTTCTCAAAGACCTCAGATTTTACAGAAAGATGTCGGAGGTACTCGGCCCAAAATACTCCGGTCATATCTCAGTCATCTTTGCACAAAGATATTTTGATATTGTACTCATGAACATCCGAACGGGAAGGAACGGGCAGGCACGCAGGTATTTCAAGAAGCTCCTTGCATGCGACAGGCAGTACCTCTCTAAAAACCTGAGGGAGATTCTTACGCTTCACAGGATATTGTATGAAAATGAACCGCAAGAAAATCACAAAGAATTGATCTCAAGAGACATTAAATGGAAAATCAACTGATGCATTTGTTTTGTTAGGAGATTTTACAAACAACAGGATCCTTCCCGTAGAGGAAGGCATTCAGAGGCCTTTGTGGTCGGTCATGATACCGACATTCAACCCGAAGGATTACATCTTTGAAGCTCTCGAAAGCGTGCTCAGCCAGTTTCCGGAAGACGGCTCAATGCAGATCGAGATTGTTGACGACTGCTCCGACAAGGTTGACATTCCTTCCATGCTGAAAAAACTCGGAGACAGCCGCATTTCATATTACCGCAATCCTAAGAATGTCGGCCATTCATTCAACTTCACTGAAGCCGTCAGAAGATCCAGAGGGCATCTGGTTCACCTGCTGCATGATGATGATCTGGTCAAGCCGGGATTCTTCGAAACATTTGCGAAGATCTTCAATGACTTTCCGGCGATAGGCGCCGCATACTGCAGGCAGGAGTACATTGATGATGACGGCAACACAATGTTCTTTTCAAATCCTGACCTGGAAAAGACCGGTATCCTGGAAGATGCAGTGATCAAGCTTGCTGAACGACAACGCATCCAGTACTGTGCAATGGTGGTAAGAAGAAGCGCTTATGAAAAGGTCGGAGGATATGTAATGAAGAACATAGGTTGCGAAGACTGGGAAATGTGGGTCAGGATCGCTTCACAGTTTGACATTGCATATGAGCCTGAAGCTCTTGCCAAGTACAGGATCCACACCACATCCATGACTCTCACCGACATGCGTACGGGACAGGACATGAGATTTCTCAGGGAGGCCGCCGAAATTTTCACGAAATATCTTCCGGAAGACAAGCAGGCCGAGGTAACAAAGAAGCGGAACATTCATTACGGCAACTATTCTTTCGAGAACGCAAAGAGACTCTATGAAAAGTACAATGACGAGCAGGGCGCCGCGGCACAGTTTTCGGAAACAATTGTCTTGGACAGCAACAAAGTCTATTCAAACCTGGACATTATACGCAAGTTCAGGACGCCGGTTGAAGGAATGAGTATTTCGGTCATCATTCCGGTGATAAGGAAAGATGGGAGGCTAAGTGGTACAATCCGCCAAGTTGCCAACCTGAGAAGATTCGATTATATCCCCTTTGAAGTAATCATTGCTGATGCGACCC
Organism: uncultured Ignavibacteriaceae bacterium; assembly: GCA_964615795.1. Classification (GTDB taxonomy): domain Bacteria; phylum Bacteroidota; class Ignavibacteria; order Tepidaquicellales; family Tepidaquicellaceae; genus JADJAH01. The sequence goes on along the minus strand of CAZTQR010000157.1, from coordinate 823 downwards.
CTGAAGGAGATCAGGGTGCGGCTGCACTTGAAGCTGCTGAGAGGTACAGACTGAAGCAGATTCCGAGGATCATTCATTCCGATGCAAAGGACATTGCTGAAGTGATCTATCATGCAGCTTGTATTGCCAAATACGAATTCCTGATGATGTGCCTGCCCGGAACTTATCCCGATATCAATTACATAAAGCTCGCTTCAGAATCCATGCTTATGGCTGATGACATTGCCGCAATCGGAGGGATGGTTGTTCCTGCAAGCGATTCAGAACTACCGCGTTGGATACGAGATAGGAGCCATTTGTTCGGACTCGGTGCGACGCTTCCGCTCAGCGGGCTGATCACGACTGACGACAGATCCGTTCACGGCAGCGGCGCAATGATCAGAAAAAAAGCGCTTGTTTCGGTAATGGAAGCGGGATTTGTTCACAATGCCGGCAGGTATCCCGGCTCGGAAGAATTCCTGTTCGAATCACTTTCTCATGCATTTAGAGCAACCGGCTGGCGGCTGTATTACAGTTCTGACCTAAAGGTCAGGAAGTCATTCACAGAGCATGAACTCTCATGGCGTCATTTGAGAAAGATTTACCGAAGTTACGGAAAGCTCATTCCTTACATTAAGCACTACAGAAGACTCGTAAGACTTGGCGGTGAAGCGAGGATCAGGGAACTGGGCCTGAAGCAGGATTACAGATTAAGCTTATACAGGCGAGTCAGAAAGGCTTATTCCGATTTGAGGAAACTGCGAGTATGGAACACAGGCTTCTTCGAACTTTCTCTTGAAGGGAATTCGGAATCGCTGAAAGCCGAAAAAATATTTGGAACTCT
>CAZTQR010000156.1:0-2932 GCA_964615795.1 uncultured Ignavibacteriaceae bacterium | reverse complement strand
GGCACTGCTATTCAGCCCCCTGTTTCACGATCTTCTGCGGTACAAAGTAATATACAGGAACGAGCACGAAAAGTGCCAGGGAAATGTAAACCGAAACGAATGCACCAAGTACGGAGACAAGATAAACCAACGGACCTATCATTCCCCGCCGGATACTCTTTGCAAGCACTTCCTGTGAAATTGATTCCTCAAACAAGCCGCTCTTCACAGCATGCCTCAGCATTAGATTGAAGCTGACTGATGCTAACAGCAGAACAGCTCCGTAAACAAACACGGAAACCGGCTGTAACGGATACTCCCCGAGCAATGCCGTCGGAAAAGGTATGAATGACATCCACAGCAGAAGCAGATTGTTCAGCCAAAGCAGTTTCCTGTCGCTTCTCTCCAGACTGTGAAAAAGCTGATGATGATTGACCCAGAAGATCGCAACGATCACGAAGCTGAGCACAAAGCCGATGAACTTGGGCAATAGATGAAGGAGCTCTCTTGTCATCTCTGCAGTAGTAGCACCCTGTTCAAAGTGCGGCACTTTTATCTCAAGAACAAGCAGAGTTACAACAATGGCAAATACGCCGTCGCTGAATGCCTCTATCCTTGTTGTCTTAGGGGTGTATTCTTTCTGCTGATCCTCTTTAATCTTCATTATCCTTCATTGTTCTGAATACAAAAATAATGAAAATAACTTTCTCAAAATTATCCGTATTTCCGGATGTTGCTATTCATTAAATTAACTGCTCTCAGGAATCAAATTTACTGTCATGAAATTCGAATTTAGTCCGAACATTGCATTTCAGGTAAAGGATTATGACAAGGCAATACCTTTTTACAGGGATGTGCTCGGTATGGAAGTTGTGTCATCAGGGAAAGGCGAAACTCATCTCAGATGCGGCCCGATGAACTTTTATGCTGAAAGCGCGGACGGCGGAGCAACATTCTTTGAATTCAAGGTGGAGAATGTTTCGGAAGCCACTGAAATCCTCGAGCAGAACGGATGTCGCATGACTCAGGAGTACAGTCCGAAGAGCAGAATGTTTGCCGATCCTTTCGGTATGAGGTTTCACATCTGGGAAGACTGACTGCCGCCCCGCAATTGTCTCAGAGAGGCAAGATGCGAAAGCAGAGCAAGAGGAACAAGGAACGATGGCAGCCATATATAAGGGAAGTAGAAGACACCTCTGTTAGGCATGTCAAATGCAAGACTCTGAAAATCAGTTGGGGCAGACAATACCGCGTGCGATACAATGTTTACCAGCAGAATTAATCCCATGATGTTCCAGGCAGTCAGTGTGCCTCTTCCCGCAGTGCCCCTGTAAAAGTACATGAATCCGATTACCGGCGCTGTGATGCCTGTGATGATATCCCAGTTTCTTCCGTCGAAAGTCATGACGGAAGGGATGTATGAAGCGACGTAAAGCCAGTACAGGACAAGTTCAACGGGAAATCTGAATGTCTGAAGAAATGTGAGATGTTTCAGGTCAAGTGTGTCAATGAACGCTCTTCCTCTCGGAAGCAGGAACAGCATTATGACCGAAAACAGCGGCGGAAGCACTGCCAGAGCGAACCTCGGCGGAAATCCCTTTTCGTAATGATAAAATCCTGTAAGCGCAATCAGTGCCTGAGCCAACAGCCACACCGCAACAATCAGGATGAGAAGCTTATTCATACGGGATGCAAGAAAGAAAAGGTAAAGTGCAAATGCAGTGGTCGCAAAGAATGTTACAGGTACATATGCGGGAAGATCATGTATCATGCCGGATACTTTTTATGTTGATTATGCCTGGTTCACGGACTCAGGGCCGTCCGGTAATTTTCGAAAAGAAGATCTCAGATTCCTTTTGGATATAGTCAACTACACCGCAGGGCCTGTATCCGAGTTTGTCAAGAAGCCTCATCATCTCGATATTATAACTTTCCGTGGAAGTGAAGATCCTTTCATCATTCGTGCAAAGCTCTTCTGAATATTTCATCAGCGATTCCGCAATTCCCCTTCTTCTGAACTCCTCCTTAACAACAAGCAAAGCTATGAACGGTTTTGCGAAAAAGTCCCGATGAAAACGGATATATCCCGCAATTGTGTTGTCCCATTCAGCAACAATTATCTCTCGGCGCTGGATCTCCGCAAGTCTGTCACCAAGGAATATGTCAAACTCGTCGATCTTAGAAACATCAGATCCTTCAGCCGGCCTCAGATTAAGCAATTGACTTCTCCAGTTTGAAATGAGGAATGGTCACTTCCGTGAACTGCTTCCCTGATTTTGAATATCCGAGCTTCTCATAGAACGGAACTGCTTCAAGTCTTGCGTGCATGGTCATCTTCGGGAATCCCATGTCGCGTGCCAGCTTTTCGGAAAATTCAACAAGCTTACTGCCGATCCCTTTGCCCTGCAGGTCTGAGTCAACCGCCACCTGCCTCATCTTGATCTCGTGGTCATTAACAATTGTGAGCACAAGAACTCCCTTAAGTTCATTTTCGCAGAAAGCGCCGACATGTATGTCCATCATTTCATTGCTGAGATCATCTTTGTACACATCAAGGCCGAGAGGTATTCTGAGTATCCGGTTACGGAGTGCGAGCTCATCCCTGTACTCATCCGAGCCGTGTGTGATGATCCTGATCTCTGTCTTTGGATTCATTTTGTCTCAATTGAAATTTCCGCATCATGATGAATTTTCTTCCTCATAATGCAATCGTCAAATACCACTCCGCCCGCTTCTTTAGCGAACTTTTCGGTTATGACGAATCCCTTTGAACTGAAGAATAGACGTGCGGTAATGCTCACTTCGGCCCAGACGTCCGCGAGTCCCAGAGACAGGGCTTTTTGTTCGATCACTTCATACATCTCACCTGCAACGCCTCTTCCCTGATGATCCTTGTGTGTGAACATGAAATCAATATATCCATCATGTGTTATGGATGCAAATCCAATTATCC
>CAZTQR010000155.1:0-2958 GCA_964615795.1 uncultured Ignavibacteriaceae bacterium | reverse complement strand
ACGTTATGTTCCTCAAGTTCCTGGTACATGGGAAGGCACAATACTCTGCTTGCAACATTCTCAGATACAGGACATGACGAGGGATTCAGATAAGGCAAAGTATTTAGAGACGGATGAAAATACCTCCGTGTGTTAATTCCTTGTGCAGACAAATGCTGTTTAAGAGAAAGCGCAACAGCCTCATCATGAAGCAAGACAGGGAAGTAAGAATAGTTGTAATCAACATTTTCCGGGATCTCAGGAATTTCGATCCTTGACTTGTCCAATGAAGTTCTGTATAACTCGTTGAGAGCTTTTCTCTTCTCAATGAATGATCGGACACGCGGCAAATTGCAAAGGCCTATTGCAGAATGCAGTTCCGAATTTCGTGCATTTATTCCGATGCTAACGTAATCGTCATCCTTGTGGCCGAAGGCACGGAACAGGAAAAGCTTATCTGCGACCTCGTCGCTTTCAGTAATAACTGCCCCGCCTTCAATTGTGTGAAACAGCTTTGTAGCATGGAAACTTACAGCGGAGATATCACCGAATGAAAGAAGGGACCTGTCCTTGGTCTTTACACCAAAAGCATGCGCCGCATCATAGATGACCTTGAGTCCGTGCTTTTCCGCTAAGTGCGATATTGAATCAGTGTCGCAGGGGAAACCGTAAACATGCGTCGGCATTATTGCTGAAGTGTCGGGGCCAATAAGTGATTCAATCTTTGAAGTATCAATGCAGAAGTCTTTATCGCTGATGTCGCAGAATACAGGTTTGCATCGCTCCCACATTATTGATGTTGCTGTTGCAACATAGGAGTAAGGTGTTGTGATGATCTCCCCTGTAAGCCCGAGAGCTTTGATCGCAAGCTGAAGGGCAATAGTGCCGTTTGAGACAAGAAGCAGATGCTTTACACCGAGATATTCCCTGAGCCTTGACTCAAGCTGTTCTGCAAGCGGGCCCTGATTTGTGACCCAACGGGTGTTCCATGTTTCCGATAGAAGTCCGGCAAACTCTTCGAGCGGAGGAAGGTAGGTTTTTGTGACGTTTATTATTTCATTATGAAGGAACTTACCCAATTACGAATAAACCTTGATGAACTTCCTTTGAAGAAAATCATAAACTATCTTTGGAGGATAATCAAATGTCTTTTCGTAATTTCTTCTCACAGTCTTAAAGCGCCTGACAACAGGAATGCGGAGCAGGTATTTTTCAATGAATCTGGCCTTGTCAATTGCGTACTTGTCTTCTCGGGGCAGATTGGAAAGGTCAGTAACCTGGTCAATCTCAAACAAATATGAATCAAGTCTCTCCAGGGAGAGCTGGTCCTTGGTCCTGAATCTGAATCCTCCAAAGACCGTATCCACGGTGTGAAGTTTGGCAAACTTGAAGAACCTCAACCAGAGTTCGTAATCTCCGGCAAGCTTCAGATCCCTGTTGATCCTCGAACCGGCCTTGATCCACAGATTACGCCTCCAGAAAACAGACTCTTGCTGTATCCATTTGAAATCGCCGAGATAATAGTTTAGCTTGGACCACTTCCTGATGTCCTTAACATCAACTATACTGCCTTCGTCATTATAAAATGAAGCCCTTCCGAGAATCCAGTCAACATCTTCCATTGATGAGAATATTGACGCCACTGTGAACAGCGAATTGTAGTGATACTTGTCATCGGAATTGATGTAGGCCATTATTTCTCCTGTGGACATTTCAAATCCCTTCTGAATTGCATCGTACATGCCACTGTCCTTTTCGCTGATCCAATGCGTTATCCATGGGTCATACTTTCTTATGATGTCAACCGTCCCGTCCTTGCTTCCTCCGTCTATAATGATGTACTCAAGATTAGGGTAGCCCTGTCCGATAACTGACAGTATTGTGTCTTCAATATAATCGACCATGTTAAAGGAAGGCGTGACTATGGAAATTTTCGGCCATGGCTTTCCCTCTTGAGTTTTTAAAGGAATGGATCTTTTGGTTGTCCTTTCAGGCAAATTCAATAAACCGGCTTTTCCGTTTGCGGAGGAGTCTGCCATGACAAGTCCTGATTTCTTAATTGCTGAATCTTTCAAAGCATCATCTCACTTTCTGCGTTTGCAACAACTTCCCATTTGAGTTTTGGTTTCAGCAGTCCGTCAATTTTACCTACCTTTCCATGGTCAGGAGCATAATTGTTTGTAATCTCGAAACTCAGAATTTCTTTATGCTCATAGATCAGATCGGAAAATCCTCTCAGTATATAAAGTCTCGTAACAGTGTACGTTCCCGCATTCAGAATGTCGGGGGGTATGCTGCAAGTGGCTTTCAGGTAACCGCTGCCTGCCGTGTATGTGAGATTCGTAAGCGCTGTGCTTCCTATAAAAACGAGATTTTCATATTCATCGTTAAGGTGGAATGTAATGTTGATGTTCTGTTCGCTTTCGAGAGTCAGATAGAAGACAAACTCAAATTCAAACGGATCGCCGGGTCTTATGACTGTGATACTGGGATGTACCGATCTTACTTCTGCTTTTATGAGCCGTGCTTCTTTTGAACCCGGTGCACTGTCAACATCCCACTCCTGAAGTGTACGGTTGTTGATTGAACTTCCCAGGTATCTCTGCAAAACCTCATTCGTATCGCCTTCATCTGTTACCCTGCCGTGAGTAAGAAGCATTGTAGTCTTGCATAGTTGCTGAATTGCCAGAGGATTATGGCTTACAAGTATGACCCCTGTGCCGCCCTTGGCAACTTCGATCATTTTATCAAGGCTCTTCTTCCTGAACGGCGCATCTCCCACGGCAAGCACTTCATCTATAATCATCACATCGGGTTCGAGAAATGCAGCTACAGAGAATGCCAGTCTGAGCCTCATTCCGGTCGAATACTTCTTTACCTGTGTGTCAATGAATTTTTCAACTTCTGAAAAATCAACTATTGCATCAAACTTCTTGTCAATCTCTTTCCGTGACATTCCAAGTATCGTGCCGTTGAGAT
>CAZTQR010000154.1:0-3083 GCA_964615795.1 uncultured Ignavibacteriaceae bacterium | reverse complement strand
TACTTCTTCACGTTCACCGCCTTGATGGCATTGTTCCAGACCGTTTCAATGTCAGCTTTGATCGATGCCGCAACAATGAAGTACACGTCTCCGGGCGCCACGTTCTTGCTTACTGGATTGAATGAATAGCTGTGCATGGTCAGATGTATGCTGTTACCTCAATTTCAACTTTCGCATCTTTGGGAAGCCTTGCAACTTCTATTGTGCTCCGTGCCGGCGGGAGTTCGGTGAAAAACTGTGCGTATACTTCGTTCATCTTAGCGAAATCATTCATATCTTTGAGAAATACGGTTGTCTTGATCACCTTGTCCAGTGAAGATCCCTGCGACTCAAGTATGTTCTTCAGATTATTCAGTACGTTCTTCGTTTGTCCTGCAACATCGTCTGGCATAACAGCTCCTTCGGCATTCAGCGAAACCTGTCCGCTGGTAAAGATCATGCCTCCGTATTCAATTGCCTGTGAATACGGACCGATCGGTTTCGGTGCATCAGGTGAAAAGACTGATTTCTTCATTTGCGCAGATTATGGGTTAGATGCATTTGTCAATTATCCTCTCGAGATCGTCATTTGAGAAATAGTCAATTACGATCTCGCCGGAATGCTTTGTCTTTCTTCTTATAGTCACTTTAGTTCCGAAGAAATTCCTTAGCTTGTCTTCAATATTCTGCAGATGCGGGTCGTAGATCTCACCGAGCTTCTGCTTCTTCTTCCTCTGCCTGCCTGCAAGCGGCTTCGTGAAATTTTCCAGCGACCTGACCGTAAGATTCTCGGACAAGATTTTCTTCCAGAGTGTGAGCCGGTCTTCTTCATTGTCAATGCTGAGAAGGAGCCGCGCGTGGGCCTCTGTTATCTCGTTTTTCCTGAGTGATATCTTGATCTCAACCGGAAGATTCTGAAGCCTCAGATAATTGGCCACTGTGCTTCTTTGTTTGGAAACCCTTGCGGCAATCTGCTCCTGTGTAAGATGATGCTCTTCGGAAAGTCTTCTGTATGAATCCGAAAGCTCCATGGGATTAAGGTCTTCGCGCTGAATGTTCTCAATGAGAGCAAGTTCAAGAAGTTCTTCTTCTGTGAGCTTTGCGGAACTTTCAAAGATGTAAGCGGGAATGTCCTGAAGCCCTGCAAGCCTTGCGGCTCTCAGGCGCCTCTCTCCGGAAATGAGTATGTATCCGTCATCTTCCTTTGCAACTGAAACCGGCTGAATTATCCCTTTCTCTTTTATTGACGCGGCGAGTTCTTCAAGCTTTCCGGGATCAAAGGCTTCCCTTGGCTGTTTCGGATTCGTCCGGATCTTCTCAATGGAGATCCTAAGCGATTCCCGGGCCGGTGTACTTTCAATGCTCTTCAGGTCAACTTTCCTGTCGCTGAAGATTGCGTCAAGCCCCTTGCCGAGAGCGTTAGGTTTGTTATCCATTTGTCTGATCGTTGTAATTGACTGAATCCGGAGCCGGATCTTCTGTCCCGTTCACGCTTCCGAACTGCTCACCGTTCCTTTTCAGAAATTCCAGCCCGAGTTCGGAGTAGTTTCTTGCACCGGTTGATTCGGGATCATAGACGATGATCGGTTTGCCGTAACTCGGAGCCTCTCCGATCTTCACATTCCTGAATATCTTGGTTGCATAAACCTTTTCGCCGAAAAATTTCCTGAGTTCGGATTCGATCTGATTGGAAAGCTTCAGCCGGGAATCGAACATTGTAAGCAGGTAGCCTTCAATGTTAAGCGAACTGTTGAAAGTGTTCTTTACATTCTTGATAGTATTCAGAAGCTGGGAAAGTCCTTCAAGCGCGTAGTACTCGCACTGAACGGGGATAAGCAGTGAGTCTGCCGCAGTAAGTGCATTGACGGTTATCAGGCCCAGCGAAGGGGGACAGTCAATGAATATGAAATCATAATACCCCGAACTCCTTACAAACTCATGCAGTTTTCTCGCAAGTATGCTCTCACGGGAGGGGAGGTCAACAAGCTCAAGCTCAGCGGCAACAAGGTTTATATTGGATGTAACTGCATCCAGGTTGTCAATGCCCGTTGCGCGGATGCACTCGGACATAGGCCTGTCTGAAATAAATACTTCGTATGTAGAATTTCCCTCGTTCGCGCTTTCAAATCCGAGGCCTGATGTGGCGTTTGCCTGCGGGTCAGCATCTATCAGAAGAACCTTTTTCCCGAGCTTTGCAATTACGGCAGAAAGATTGATAGCGGTTGTGGTTTTGCCAACTCCGCCCTTCTGATTTGATATGGAGATTATCTTGGGCAATTATTCACTTAGTTACTTTCAAACTCTTCAAAGCTCAAGAGATTCTCCCGGCTTGAGCGCCCTGCACTTCCGTCCAATTGATTCGATCTTTCTTGCAAATTCTCCTTCATCGGCCTTTATCATGTCAAAAGTATTATAATGAACCGGGATCACTGTGTCGGCATTGAGGAACTCCGCAGCTTTTACAGCGTCGTCGATCCCCATTGTGAAATTGTCTCCGATGGGAAGCAGTGCATAGTTGATCTTATGCATTTCGCCGATGAGTTTCATATCATAGAAAAGCGCCGTATCACCCGCGTGGTAGATCACTGTTCCGCCGGAATCAATGACAACACCTGCCGGATCTCCCGCATAAACGCCGTCGGGAGTGGATGAAGAATGGTGGGCAATGGTCAGCTTCAGATTCCCGAACGGAAAATTGTGGGAGCCGCCAAGATTCATATGATGAACTGACGTGCCAAGTTTTGCGAAGTATTCAGCCAGTTCAAATGTCGCAATTACCTGAGCATTGAATTTTGCTGCAATATCCGCAGTATCACCGATATGGTCGCCGTGTCCGTGAGTCAGCACAATGTGATCGCACTTAGCCTTGTCAATGGTTATATCGCATAAGGGATTTCCCGAAATGAAAGGGTCAATAAGGATCTTCTTTTCCCTGAGTTGAAGTTCAACAAACGAATGCCCGTGATATATTAACTTATTCATAGTGTCATAATTTGAATGAAATTACCATTAATGATCAACTTATTCAATTTAATTGCTTTGAATGGGCATGCTTATAGTGCAATGGTGTCCAAAACGTTTTCATAAAGAAGAAAAAGTTTTGA
>CAZTQR010000153.1:0-3166 GCA_964615795.1 uncultured Ignavibacteriaceae bacterium | reverse complement strand
ACGTTGCTTGCGCAGATTTCAGTTATTCCGGCGCCTGACAATTGCGCTTCCATATTCCATGTTTGTGACAAGGAAACTTTTGTGAAGCTGAAACACAGGCATAGCAGAAAGATGCACTTGGTCATGATCCTATTTTGTTAGAATTAACTTCTTCGTGAGGGATTCACTCGTATTGCCGTCAATGAACATTCTGTAAAAATATACCCCGGATGGAATTCCTGATCCGTCAAACTCTGCTTCATAGGTCCCTGCATTAAGCTGTCCGTTAACCGGTTTTGAGATCTCTGTACCGGTAGTGCTGTAAACAGCGATCGAAACGTGAGCTGTTTTCATAACCTGAAATCTGATTTTGGTTTTCGGATTGAACGGATTGGGATAATTCTGATACAATGCAAAGGATTTAGGAGTCTCAGTGGAAATGCTGTTGATGCGAACCGAATAATCCTTCCTGTATATTACCGCTCCATTTTGAGTATTGTTAAATGTGCCCGCAAATGCGGTGATGACGCTTGCCTGCAGAGTTCCTGCTATCGCAGAGATCCTGAAGGGCACGGGAAGTCCCTGTCCGATATTGGAAAAATTATTACTGCTGTTGATTGATTGATACAGGCCGTTGCCGGCATTGTCGAAGTTTTTTGGGAATGCCGAGACTATCAGATGATAATCGCTTTGCACGAAATCAAACAGCACAAGCATATTGATTATGTCTGAATCGTCAAATCCGAACACGAGTGAGAAAAGAGCAAGAGATTCATCGGAGATATAGATGTCTCCCTCGTCAGTTCCTGCAATCAACCTTTCTCCTCCGGAAGTCGGAATAACTGCAATTGACTTCGGAGTGTCCTGCTGAGGAATTCCCGATACTTCTGACCAGCCCAATCCGAGATCCGTGCTCATGTAAAGGCCGTTGGATGTTGCCGCAAAGAGCTTTCCGTTTGCCTTCTCTATGTCAAGAGTCCATGAGCCGGAAGTCATGCCGTTGTTTGAAAGTGCAAAAGTCAATCCGTTGTCGGTACTCTTATGCACTCCGTTCCTTGCACCGATGTAAACATTGTTGTTGTCAGGGTCAGCCTTGATGGAAAATATATTGTTGCTTGTGCCGATCTGATAGGTTCTCGTCCAGTTACTGCCGTTATCTGTTGAGCGGTACAGCGCTTCCTGATTCAGTGAAGGATTCGGCCAGCACGAAGCAAGCACCAGACTTGAGCCTTCTGTATCAATCGCCCTTGCATTGAACAATTGAGGTGCCGGACTTATATCAATAAGCGCTCCGTTGCCTGACAATGATCTGTATAAACCTGCATTCTGGCCGGTCGGATAATTGTAGCTCGCCGTTGCAACAAACAGATCTCCATACTCATCGGTCTTGATTGCCGTAATGCCGCTTCCGGGAAGGGTGCCGAAGGGTACCCACTCCTGTGCGGGGAGGTTCATGCTCAATAGCAGGAACGCAAGTATCAGAAAGGTCAGCTTTTTCATTCTTAGTTATGTTTGGTATATGTTAGGAAAATTCAGTCATCAGCCGTTTCTTGAATTCATGGCCGAATATCTCTCAAAGACTTGTTGCGTCATTGAGTCAAAATTACTGCCTGAGTTGAGATTTGTCAAAGAGAAATTGGTTCGGATGTAGGATGAAAGCCGCCTCGATTGCCGCTGAAATGCCTATTTCAGGCTTGTAATCCATACTTAATATATATCCTTTGTCACCTTGCCTTCATAAATTAAGAAAACATAAATCAATGCAGCGATCGTCACTCTATGAGTTGTTGAAGACATTTTCGGACTTGGAATTCAGGGAGTTCCTGACTTTTGTAAGTTCTCCGTACTTCAATAAGGAAAAGGTCCTGGAAAAATTTGCCGGGATATTGTTCGACAGCCATCCTGACTTCGGGAAATCTAATGAGGAGTACTTCGAACATCTGTATCCCGGGAAACGCTATAATGACGGTCTGTTTCGGAACATACGCTCGGACCTACTTCGGCTTGCTGAAAAGTTTCTTGCAGTTAAGGGATTCTTATCATCACAGACAGATTCAAAGCTGACATTAGTGAAACAGCTGAGCAAGAGAAATCTTACAAAGCAGAGTTTGAAACAGATTTCCGGTCTTACTGAAATACTGGACTCAGGTGAAGTGAAAGACGGTGAATACTTTTTGTACAGATTCCTTGCGGAGAGAGAAAGTGATCTGTTGCTCACGAAAAGCGGTGATAAGTATCTGCGTGAAGCTAAGCACGGAATAATAAGAGAGAACCTCGTGATATTCTTCCTGATAAACTTCATTCACTACGCAACCGCTGATCTGAACAGAGGAAAAATGATCTCTGACACAAACTCAGAGGATCTCTTGCCGTCTAAAATTGAAGAGATCCTTGAAGGAGACGGAAGGTATCTTCTTGAAGTGCCTTACATAAATCTGTTCTATCAGATCTACAGACTTCTGAAGGATGAAGATGAGAAACATTTCTACTCGGTTAAGAAAATGATCTCCGAAGGACTGATTGGAATCTCGGACAGCGATAAGGCAAGCGTTCTTTCAGCGGCTTCGAATTTTGCTTACCTTAAGGTTCTCTCAGGAGATCAGAAGTTTCTGAAAGACCAGTATGAGTTGATCGTGTTGTCTGCAAAGGAAGGACTGCATAAGAAACACAAGGGACACCTTCCGCTCGTGTCATACCTGAATGCGGTCATTCTCGGGCTGGAATTGGAAATGATTGAAGATGCTGAGAGATTCATCAAAGAATACAGCGGTGATCTGCTTGAAGATCATAGAAAGGCAGCACAGAACTTCTGCAATGCGCTTGTCCTGTATAAGAAGAAAGATTATGAAAAGGCTATTGCTGAATTATCGGAGGTTACGACTGAGGAATTCTCGCTGAAGCAGCAGATCAAGTCACTTTATCTGAAGATCTGTTATGACATCAATGATACAGAGCTGTTCTACTATCACACTGACCGGTACAATCATTTCATAAATGAGAATAAGAAGATACATAAGCTTGTAAAGAAGCAACTATCGGACTACTTGAAGTACACAAAGAAACTATTTGCGCTCAAGAACTCTGCAAAGAAAATTGACAGTGCTGACCTGGAGCAGGTGATCGATTCTGTTAAGAGTACCCCTTCGATCATAAACAGGAAATGGTTGCTTGAGAAAGCAGATGAGAT
>CAZTQR010000152.1:0-3216 GCA_964615795.1 uncultured Ignavibacteriaceae bacterium | reverse complement strand
GCTTACACAGTTTACACAGCAAGGCGCGAGCAGTTCAGATTTCAGGACCTGGTAAATGTCAGGCAGACATCCGAAGGCCTTTCGCTTTCCACTTTTACAGGAAATCTCTATGTGAAATCTTACGGAAGCAACGGCCCGGAAGCATCTTATTTCACTATCAACAACATCAACTACTACAGCGACGGCGGTGCGAATGTCGGACTGAACATTGCAAAGATAAGGAAACTTACGGGACAGGTACCGGAGATAAGGAATTTCAGAATGAACTCTGCGGCTTCTTCTGATTCTGTTGTTTCATTTCTGAATACATTCGATACGACACATTACATGATGCTTTATATTGCCTCTTATGTTCCGGATTCGGATTCAATGCGCTCCAATGCAAAGGCAAAGATCAGAGAGTTCGGAAGCATAAATGTAGATTCCGTGAACAGGTTTGACAGGTTCGACACTTGGGCATTCTTCGGATATCTTGGCGCTCAGCAAACACAGGTTTGCGACAGGTTCCACAGGTTCTTTTCCAATACGGTCTGGACGCCGCTTGACTGCCAGATTACGCCGCAGTTCTCAAATCCAGGCGGAAGCATTACAAAGTCATACGGCACTGCAGACAGTTGGAGAAATTTCTCATGTGAATCTTTTGTAAGTCCCGGCAACAACATCGAATTTGATCTGTACGGAATTCCGCAGGAAGGAAACCAGCCGGTCATTCTGAGAACAGGCCTGACATCACAACAGCTTGTTAATATAGACACAATTGACAGCTATACTTATCCGTCTATCTTACTCAGCGCAAGACTTTCAATTGACACTGTTACCGGTAACAGTTCTCCGGTGTATAAATCAGCAAGTGTCAGGTATGTTCCGCCCGCTGAACTTGCTCCCGACAACTACTCACTTATTGGCAGTGATACTTCTGTGCAGGAAGGCGACAGCATTTCGTTCTCCGTGAAATACTACAACATCGGCTTCAAGGATGTTCAGGGCTACACAAACAAGTGGTATGTCAAGAATCAGGGCATAGAGACCGTGCTCAGGATTGACACTATCACTAGTCCGCTTAAGATTGACAGCAGCAGAAGTTCTTCCGTTACTTTTTCCACATCCGGCCTGAGGGATCCAAAGGTAAGGCTGGATACCATGGAGATCTATTTTGTGACTTCTCTTCTCGGGAACGCAAACGAACTCTTCCCGTTCAACAACACAGCTTTGAAGAGCTTTGTGGTGGAGGGAGATTCGGTAAGGCCGGTGATTGAAGTGACTTACGACGGCAAGCAACTCATTAACGGCGATTATGTGCAGAAGACTCCCGTGGTCCTGCTGAAGTTCTTTGACGACAGCAGAATGGTGATCAGCGATACATCAAACGTAAAGGTGTATCTTGACAACAGGTATGTTCCCTATTCGATCAACGGAGCAGCCAATCCCGAGCTCACAATTGAGTTTCCCGATGACATTTTCCTTCAGGCGATTGTCACTTACAAGCCCGTTTTGTCTAAAGGAGAACACAGGCTGAGATTCATAGCCACTGATATTTCAGGGAATTTTGCAGATTCAATAGTGAACACGGTCGTTGTGAATCCCGACATGGGAATCATAGACATTGCGAATTATCCAAACCCAATGAAGACAGAGACCAACTTCATGTTCAATCTCACTGGAGAGTATAATCCCACTTCCTGCAAGATAAAGATCTTCACCACTGCCGGAAGGCTGATAAAAGAGATCAACACGCCCGCTTATGTCGGATACAACAGCATTTACTGGGACGGCAAGGATGATGACGGTGATTATATTGCAAACGGCACATACCTTTATAAAATGATAATACAGGGAAATTCGCAGATAGAAACATCCATTCAGAAAATTGCGGTGCTGAGGTAATGTGATGAGCATTCGTGAATCAGGCATGTATGTTTCAAGGCGCCCTACAAAATTCAGGATCGAGCCGGGCAGGAAATGGAAGCTTCTTGATCTGAAAGAGCTCGCGTACTACAAAGACCTGCTGTACTTTTTTGTACTGCGGGATTTCACTGTACAGTTCAAGCAGACCATACTCGGCTTCCTTTGGGCAGTCATAAATCCGGTTTTTCAGATGGTTGTCTTCTCCGTGATATTCGGAAAGCTGGCAGAGATCTCCAGCGACGGAATACCATATCCTATCTTTTCATTTGCCGCCATACTTCCGTTCAATTATTTCTCGCAGTCACTTTCGGGAGCAAGCGGCAGTCTGGTGGGCAGTGCATCGCTGTTGACAAAAGTATATTTCCCGAGGATACTGATCCCGATCACGCCCGTTCTCTCCAAGCTTGTTGACTTTGCAATAGCATTTGCAATACTGATCATCATGATGCTCTATTACAGCATAAGCCCTACATGGAACATTTTGTTCCTTCCGTTGCTGATACTGATCATGATCCTCTCTGCTTTGGGTATGGGAATGTGGCTGTCGTCACTGGCGATACAATACAGGGACGTCAAGTTTGCGCTTAATTACATCACTACGCTTCTGATGTACACTGCACCTGTTGTATTTCCCGCGTCGCTGATTCTTGAGAAGTTCGGTAATACGGCGTATATGTTGTACGGGATCTATCCGATGGTGGGTGTGATAGAGGGCTTTCGTGCGGCGCTTCTCGGATTCCGGCCTATGCCCTGGGAACTGATTGCGATAGGAGCAGTGAGTTCATTAATACTTTTTGTCACCGGAGGAAGTTATTTCAAACGCACCGAAAGAATTTTTGCTGACGTAGCTTAGAAAAGCGAAATGCCGAACCATTCGATTGAAGTCAATGATGTAAGCAAGGCCTTCCTGATAGGACTGCAGGAGTCCAGGAAGGAGACTCTTGGCGCAGCCATATTCTCTTGGTTAAGGTCGCCAGTTAAGAACTATAACATTCTCAAGAGGCTGAACACCTATAACTACGGCGAAGAAAGCGAGGACCTGTTCTGGGCGCTTAGGAATGTTTCATTCAGACTCGGGCAGGGCGAAACGCTCGGGATCATCGGCAATAACGGCGCCGGCAAAAGCACACTTCTTAAAATAATATCCCGCATCACCAACCCCACTCACGGTTATGTGGAAGTTAACGGAAGAGTCTCCAGCCTTCTGGAAGTCGGCACCGGATTTCACAGCGAACTTACAGGCCGGGAGAATGTCTATCTCAACGGCACGATACTTGGAATGTCACGGAAAGAGATTGACAAGAAGTTTGA
>CAZTQR010000151.1:0-3262 GCA_964615795.1 uncultured Ignavibacteriaceae bacterium | reverse complement strand
AAACAGAAAGAGTTCAAAGGGCTCGCGGCTTCCGCCGGCATTTCGATCGGCAGGGCATTCGTTTACTCAAGAAGCAGTTTCGAAGTTGATGCACAGCATATTTCCGATGCCGACATTGCAAAGGAGATCAGCGAACTTCATGCCTCCATAAGCCTTTCACTAAAGGAACTCTCAAAGATAAGATCGCTCTCTGCCGAAAAGATAGGCGAGAAGAATGCGAAGATATTCGATTCGCAGATGGACATACTCAATGACAAGTACTTCATTACAAACATTGAGAAGCGCATCGCAGAGGAGAAAAGGACTGCAAGCTTCATTTTTGATGACGAGATGTCGAAGCTGAACAATGCACTCGCATCCGCCAACAATGAATATCTCAAGGAAAGAGCCGAAGACATACGCGACGTGAGGAACAGAGTGATAAGGAACATGAAGAAGGAGAAGCTCATATCGAAAGTTCCGGAATACTCCATAATAGTCTCCCATGAACTGACACCGGCCGATACAATACTCTTCAGCAAGCGCGAGATTCAGGGCTATGCTACAGACAAGGGAGGAATGACCTCACACGCGGCGATCATTTCCCGCGCGCTGAACATCCCTGCGGTTGTGGGAATGAAAGATATCTCGGTATCCCTCAAGACCGGCGACTTCATCATCATAGACGGCATCAACGGCTTGGTGATCAAGAATCCGCAGGATGAAGTGGTAGAGCATTACAAGAAACTTCTCTCCGAACTGAAGATCCACGAAAGCGAACTGAAGGAACAGATCGGCTTTGCGGCAAGGACCATCGACGGCGTTGACATTGAACTGACGGTGAACATTGAGTTTGATGAGGAGATAAATTTTGTGGTAAATACTGCACGGTGCGGGGTGGGATTATACCGAACGGAGCACCTGTTCCTTGAGGCGGGCGACTTTCCTCCCGAAGAGCGGCAGATAGAGGAATACAGCCACATCGCAAACATGACGTATCCGAATCCTGTGACAATAAGAACTTATGACATAGGCGGAGATAAACTGCTTCCCCGGTCAGAGAAAGAAGATAACCCGTTCCTCGGATGGCGCGGCATCAGGATCTGCCTCGACAGGGTTGAGATCTTCAAAGAACAGCTTAGCGCACTGCTGAGATCTTCTTCCAAAGGAAACGTCAAGATAATGTTTCCGATGATCTCATCCGTAACAGAAGTGATTAGAGCGAAGGAAATACTCGGTGAAGTGAAAAGCGAACTGGACGGCAAGGGAGAAACTTACGATAAGAACATCAAGATTGGAATAATGATAGAAGTGCCTTCCGCATACTTTCTTGCCGATGAGCTCGCAAAGGAGGTTGACTTCTTCAGCATAGGCACAAACGACCTGATACAGTACCTGCTCGCGGTTGACCGCGGCAATCAGTACATCTCCGGATTGTTCCAGCAGTTTCATCCCGCTGTGCTAAGGGCAATCAAGTCAATAACCGACGCAGGCAAGAGGAACGGAATACCCGTAAGCATCTGCGGCGAAATGGCGTCGAGGCCTGTTGCGGCGCCGGTGCTAATTGGTTTGGGTTTGAACGAACTCAGTGTGGTCCCGTCAGTTTATGCCGAGATAAAGCAGATCATCAGAAAGGTTGAATACTCGCGCTGTGAAGAGCTTGCCGGCAGTCTGCTGAGCATGAACAACGAAGCTGAGATATCAGACAAGGTCAAAAAATTTTTTGAAACGCTTGAACCCGCCGTTGCCTGAAGTGTGCTCCGCTAAACCTTCTGATACTGCAGATTGTCAAACCGGCCGTAGAACCATCACTCAATAAAGTCAGAACAGGTATGAGAGCTTTCAGGCTTGCAATTTCCGTTCTTGCATTCTTCGCGGCAGTGTCAGGCGAATTGTCGCATGCACGTCATCTGTACCTCTCCTTTGTAACTCACAACGAGGAGAACGAGCCGTACAATAACTACAACTACTACATAACAAGGCGGAACCTCATCGTTCAGCTTGCGCAGTATGTTGTTCAGAACAATGCGGTGTGGAATTTTCAGTCGGACTGGAAGTTCCTGCAATGGGTTGCAAACTTCGACACGGGAAGCGTTGTATCCAACACAAACGGTAAGAACCTGATAAAGTGGCTTACCGAAGATATGGGCATTTACTGCGATCCGCACGCGCACGAGACACAGTACAACTATGCTGACGTTGCATACCTGCATCAGCAGTTGGGCATAACTCCTACGAAAGTTGTCGGAGGATTCATTTACAATCAGGTGATCGGCGGAAACAACTGGGAGAACCTCGAGCAGGGAATTTACGGAAGGGTTTACACAACTTACTTCTGGAAGCCCGATATCTTATGGGGCGGAGGCACACCGCTTCACGTGAACGATCCGCAGAATTACGGCATGTGGAAACCGCAAAGCATGGCGAACTATTATGTGCATGATTCAACGAAGAATCTGACACTCGTGGGCAACGGATGCACAAACAAGATCTTTGACACGACGGCAGTCACAACCGCACTGAACAAAGTGCGGAGCCTGATCAACGCATACGAAACCGGCCTGATTCCCGACACCGGTTATTACACTTCGAACGTGTTCATGTCAATAGGACAGCTCAGCAATATGCAGGTGAACAAGATGAAACAGTTCATAGACACCGTTAACATTTACGTTTCGCAGGGGAGGATCAAATGGAAGAACATACAGGGAATGCACAGTACATGGAATACGGATTTCGGCAGGAAGCCTTTCTGGCTGCAGTGCGCACAGCTTCCCGTGAATTACAGCATTCTCAACATCACTGCTATGACGGAGGGATATTATGATCCCGTCCACAACGCGGCAAATGCAAGAGACACGTTCCGTGTCTATCTCAGAAATGCTTCACCGCCTTACGCTCCGGTTGATTCCGCGAAGAATGTTTCGGACAGCACAACTCTGACCGCGGCATTTGCAATGCAGAATGCACCCGGAGGAAACTATTACATCGTCATAAAGCACCGCAACGGCCTGGAGACATGGAGCCGCGCAGGCGGAGTCACACTTTCACCGGGAGCAACCCTTAACTATGACTTCACAACCTCCTCTTCGCAGGCATACGGAAACAATCTCGTTTTGAAAGGTGTCAGGTATATGCTCTATTCGGGAGATGTTGACGGCGACGGAGTGATAGACTCGGACGACCTGAGCATCATTGACAATGATGCGTTCAACTCTGCGGAAGGATATACGGATTCCGATCTCAACGGAGACTACATTGTGGACGGAGCTGACCTTCTGAT
>CAZTQR010000150.1:0-3315 GCA_964615795.1 uncultured Ignavibacteriaceae bacterium | reverse complement strand
CGGAAGCGTACTTCAACCTGCAGAGCTACATTTTCCAGGGACTGATAGGAACGCCAGTGATGGGTGTGATAACTTCCGTGATAGTAGCATTTATTGTGAAATCAAAGAAGCCGGCTGAAGACAATACGGGCGCGGCCTGACAATTGCCGGAGTAATCAAGAAAACGTGAAAGGATCATGATCAGAGATTCCGGAAAGTTCATCTTAGAAATTTTCATTCTGATAATTTTCATGACTTCAACCTCGCAAGGACAGGAAGTGCTCTCGCTCGGAGAAGACGGCACTCCCGGCAGCGGCTCGCTGGCCGATATTGCTTGGCTGGCAGGATACTGGAAAGGCACGGGACTCGGCGGCACATGCGATGAACTCTGGCTTCCGGGCTCGGACAGTTCCATGCACGGGATATTCAGGCTTGAGAAGGACGGCAGTATACAGTTCACCGAGTATATGGTAATGACAGAATCCGAAGGCACACTCACACTCAAGCTGAAACACTACTCCGGCGACCTGACTGCATGGGAAGAAAAGGACAAATGGGTTGAGTTCAGATTAGTGAAGCTTGAAGACAGCACGGCTTACTTCAGCGGCCTTACTTACAAAAGGACCGGCAACGAGCTGTATGTATGGCTCAGACTGAAATCGAAAGAGAAAACCTGGATAGAGGAGTTCAGGTTTGTGAAGGAGGAGTTGTAGTACAGATCCGGATTCGCAGGATTGACGGTAATCATGCAGATCCTGAAATTCCCGTTCAGAAATTTCTCAACCCCTGATCCCGGGCATTGTTCAGTCTTTATATATCATTTCAAACTCCTCAAACACCACCATCATATCTTCGGTGAATTCTAAGTTTATATCTTTCAGCTCCCTTGTAAAGAAACTGATGTGCGCCTTTCTCCAGTACTCAAGCGACTTGTCGCCTTCCCCTTCAATGAATGCAAGCTCTTCGCCGACTTCCAGGAACGGAAGAAGTGTAACTTTGACAGTCCTTGTAATGCACTTAGCAATGCCGTTCCAATCTGTTATGACATTCAGATCGCCCTCTGCGGGAAGCGGTTCTTCGCCCGATTCATACCAGCGAAGAAGTGAGGTTGTGCCGCGCTTGATTCCTTTTATTACAAGTTCCGCAAGACTGTTTGCGCAATCTTCCGTGTCGCAGAAATGCCATGCAGTGTAACTGCAGTCCGAATATTCCGGATTGGCTTCAGTGAACTTCTTCCAGAGATCGCCAACTGAGTGGTGATAGTTCTTCATGGTTATTGAATTTAAGTATTCTTGATCACGATCCTTCCAAAACAACTTCACAGTTCATCTGCCTGACACAACGAATGTGAAAATGTATTACGAAATGATCCTTCGCGGAGAAGATTATTTACATTTTATGGAAGCCCAAATCCGGCTAATTTACAAATAATACGACAAGGCAACAAACCTATCCGCATCTGCTATGAAACACATCTTCGCAATACTGCTTCTTATGTTCCTGACGACTCTCTCAATTGCACAAATGCCTGAGCATTACTTCAGATTTTATCTGACGCATGAAACCGACCTTAATGTTCTCACAAAGATAATTTCCATTGATGATGTGAAAGATGGTTACGTTTACGCCTATGCAAATGAAGAGCAATGGATCGAGTTCAGGAGGCTCGGCATATCAGCGGAAGTGCTCCCGCATCCAAGCACACTTTATGATCACAAAATGAGCAGTGCCGGCCCGCAGGAGTGGGACAGCTATCCGACTTACGCATCATACAGGAACATGATGTGGCAATTTGCATCCCTGCATCCCGATATATGCAAGCTTGACACGATCGGTTTCTCTGTTCAGAACCGTTTACTTCTCGCACTGAAGATCTCTGATAATGCGAATGTTAATGAAGATGAGCCGGAATTCTTCTACACATCTTCAATGCACGGCGACGAGACTGTCGGATTCATACTCATGCTGAGACTGGCAGACCATCTTCTTGCTCAGTACGGACAAACCACTGCTGAAGGGATCCGCGCCACGAAACTCGTAAATAGTCTGGAGATATGGATCAACCCTCTTGCAAATCCTGACGGCACATACCGGCTCGGCGGCGATACGACAGTGAATTTTGCAACGCGTAACAATGCAAACAACAAGGATCTCAACCGGAATTTTCCGGACAGAATATCAGACACGAACAATATTCTTACAGGAAGAGAGCGGGAAACTCAGGCAATGATGATGTTTGCCTCGAACAGGAATCTCACAATGTCGGCTAACTTTCACGGCGGAGCGGCCGTGGTCAACTATCCCTGGGATAACGGCGCTCCGAGCGGCCAGTATTCAGCATGCCCGGATGATGCATGGTTCATTGTTGCGTCAAAGGCTTACTCAACCACCAATCCAGACCTTATGAACGGAGGCTTTGCCAACGGGATCACAAACGGTTGCCAGTGGTACTCCGTCTTCGGCGGCAGGCAGGACTGGATATACACGTGGTACGGAGTGAGGGAGACAACCATCGAACTCTGGAACATCAAGAATCCTCCGGGCACGGCACTTCCCCAAAGGTGGAACAATAACAAGGAATCACTGCTGGCTTATATGGAACAATCGCTGTCAGGAATTCACGGCATCGTTATCGATTCGGCAACTGCGCAGCCCGTAAGCGCGAAGATCCATGTGCAGAATTATACGACTGCATTTGTTAAGACCGATCCCGCCGTCGGTGATTATCACAGGCCTCTTCTTCCGGGCACATACAATGTGATCTTCATTGCGCCCGGATACATTACAGATACTGTTCGCAATGTAGCCGTAACGGATTCAACATCATCCCGGCTCGATCATCAGATGCGGAGGGTTCAGACAAACATTTCAACTGTTTCGCTTAACTCTCCCGGTGGATTCCTTCTTTGGCAGAACTTTCCGAATCCTTTCAACCCGGAAACTGTCATCCGGTTTGAGATACCCGTGAAGGAACATGTGAGCATCAGGATATTCGACAACGCAGGCAAAGAGTCTGCAATGCTTGTCAACAGCCTGCTCTCGCCGGGCGCATATGAAACAAAGTGGAACGTGGGAAACAATCCAAGCGGTGTGTATTACTGCAAGCTGTTCACTCAAAGCCATACCCGGACAATTAAGATGATACTGATAAGATGACTGATGTTCGTTGTGGTAACAATACCTGAGGGCGTTTCTCGATGCGTTCGTGGCAAGATGATTTCGCGGAGCATTATCCTTGCCGTGAAAATGAAGATCATATTCCATATAATTACACTCAGTTCCCTCCCAACATAAACGGCTGTATTACAGTCAAAGCCATGGCAAAGAAATCAACAG
>CAZTQR010000149.1:0-3425 GCA_964615795.1 uncultured Ignavibacteriaceae bacterium | reverse complement strand
GCATATCTTCCTGTTCTGGCTTGCATCAACTATCTGCAGGTTCAGGTAGGCCGGTTTGCCGTTGATAAGGATTCGGTTTCTGTTTATCCATCCTCTCTTGATGAAATTTGCATCATCAAGTGAAACAAACTTGCTGCACGCATGCAAAAGCTGGAAGAATCCGATGTACGGAAAGAAGTAAGGCTGGTTGACGGATAATCGAATAGTCCGGGCACTGGTCATCTGGAAGTTTCTGATGTACAGGTCTGCAAATTTATGATGTCAGACAATTCTGCTGGAGTCTGAGTGCAGCATTCATTTTGTAACAAGTATGTTTGCCGAAAATGGCTTACCGAAACCTCTGTAGCCCTTGCCGATATGCTTCATCCATTTCTCCTCATAAAATTCTTTTGAAATGAAAAATATGTCTCTGTCTGTAGCGAGCCTGATTCCCTGTACGAATTCGTTTCGTGCCAGGCCGCTTTCAAATATGTAATTATGGAGATCGTCGAAGTTTACCACAGGGTCTTTCCATATTGTTGTGAAGCACAGCAAGAGCGCTCCTCCTGTCTTCAGCGATTGCATAACGACATTCAGGAATTGGCTGAAGTCAGGTCCGGCCAACTGTTCTCCTTTGATTATCGATAAAGAGAATATGAGATCAAAGTTCTCAGCAGGAAGCTTAAGGTCGTTAGCCGCCGGATCATAATGCATTAACTCAATACCTTCAGCATCTTCTTCCGCTAAAAGCAGTTCAGGCTTGGATTTTGTCAGCAATTCAGTGCAGGCATATTCTGACTTCAGCTGATTCAGAACGTGTGGGGTCTGATTGCCTATCTCAAGTATTGATTCTCCCGCCTTCAGATTGTTTTTGATGTATGAGTATGCCAGCATGGTCTGGTAATTCCTGACATCAGATGAATCAGGCGATTGAATTGACCCAAGGATTGCTTGTGCTGTTCCGCTGTCATTGAAGAATTTAAAATGAGACCTGCGGGAATAACAGTACTGATCAAAAGTGTCAGGAGTTGGTGCATCTGCTTCGGCATTTGAGGTATTCCCTGGCTCAGAAGGCTTGAAGCCTGCGTTGAGTACAGTGAAATAGTTCAGCGGTGTGTGCCTCTTCTCTCTCGGGATCTGCCACAGAAATTTTTCCGTCACCATCATAGGGTTCTCCACCATTACTCTTTCAAATGCATCAAGCAGAGATTCCTTGTCATATTCGTTTATTCTGTCATCCCAGAAAACATTCATAGTGTGCCTGGGTTTCAGCCATTCAAATCCGTTTGATTCATAAGCACTGAAAACCTTGCTTGTGTCATATCTGTACGCTATGTCGTAACTGTGAGAGACAATACCGCCGGGGCGAAGAATTCTGTATGTGTCTTTGAAGACGGCATCAAGATGCTCGTGTGGAATATGCTCAAGCACTGAAACTGAACACACAAGATCAAAGTAATTGTCCGGCAGTTCGGGATTGTTTTGTCCAAGAAGTCCTGTGACAAACCTGACATTAGGATAGGTCTTCTTTGTCTCGGCCAGCGAGTCCGCTGTAACAGCATTGTCTTCTATTGTGTCATCAAGCCCCCAGAACTCTATCTTATCGCTGAAGATATCAAAGAGGTATGAGCCTGCACCATGGCCAACCTCAAGTACTCTCTTCGGCTTAAATGCTTCAATGAGGTTAACCATGTGCGCATAACCAAGTGGCTTCAAGGTCTGTTCCTTTCTGGAAAGGGAGGGATGCTTCTTCGCAACTTCCCACCATTGGTTGATTCGTCCTAGTTCAAACATGTGTAAGTTTTGGGGTTCCGTGAATTTCTTCTGGCAAGCCGATATCCTGTTCTTGAAAAGCCTGTAATCTCAAGGAAGTCTGTTGAATTTTTCGACGCAATAATCGTAGATCTTGTAATCCAGTTGATTGATTTCTTTGAATTCCTTCAGAATCTGATCGTCAAGCAAGTCCTGTTGTTCATCTTTTGGGGATACATTCTGTTTCTTGACAGTGAAGCCCCTCTTGCCGGACAATGCAGCCAGCTTGTCAACCGATTCCTGCATCCTTTCAAGAATACCGATGAAAAAGTACCTGTCAAGCACTTCTCTGTAATTGGCTTCATCACAAGGGAATAGAGTTGACATATAATTGGGCATCAGTGTAAGGAATTTGCTGAGAGGAATGTTCGCAATGTCCCCCTTTTTCTTTGCAAAGTAGTATAGCGAAATTTGAAACTTCAACGGTTCCCTTACAAATGTGAAAAGCCTTATGTTGAACTTCGGATCCAGCAACTCAGGATACCTTTGTGCTACAAAGAATCCGTTGTAATGAAAATGACTGGTTATGCACAGATCGCTTGTCAGCAAGTTAGTATTGAATCTGTATCTGCTGAGACCATTCACCTCGGCACCTGCAAGTATGTGGTCATACTCCATACCAAACCAATTCACCAGATCCTTGACAAGTGAACTTCCTCCGCACTTGATCAAATGATGAAAAATATAAGCAGAGCCTGATTTCAGAAAATCATGCGGTCTGGTAAATGTGCTAAGTTCAAGCTGTTCTGGCTCGTTCTGCAATACGAGGTTATAAGAAAATGATTCGTACTCTTCTTCTCCTTTTGACTGTTTCCCTTTCCCTTTCTTGAAACGGGCTGTCTGTTTGTCAGAAATAACCTGCTTGAGGTCAGTGAATCCTATAAGCGGCTTAAGACCCAGCGCTGAATGCTTAAACAGGAAATATGCCAAAGGCGGTAAAGCATCTTCGTTATTATGCGGGAAGGATTCAAATGTCAAGTAGCAATGCGCGCCACCGGCCAGCATGTTTTTCAGATTCAGTATCAATTTCACTGAAGAATTCCTTGCATCCGAAAAAGAAATATCGTCAAGGCCTGACATAGTGAATATGCAGTCAAACTGTTTTGACACCGATTCGGGCAATGACGCACCGGGACTGTGTGCAACAAATTGGGATGATACTACCTTGTTTATAAGCTCACTTGGCTCAGGCAGTGAAAATAATTTGTAGTCTTTTGACAGGTCCTCGGAAAAGTACTTGGGCATGCTTCCAATACAGAGTATACTGCTGCCATAACGTATGTTTGAGCGAATAAAGCAATTCAGAAGAAATGCCTGATAAAACTCAATATCAGCATTTGGGAAATCAATTGACTCATTCCTTGTATCAATAGTATAGCCAAGCTCTCTTATAAATTTGATTTGAAATAGCCTTGAGTAGGCAAAGTTCTTAAAATCATTGTAAGATATTTTTGCCCAAATGCTGTCAGGCTTGCCCATTGATCTTATCGTATCTGATTTTGGAATTTCGCGGCATTAGATTATCATCCCCGCCGCAACGGTCTCCTTTGTGCCTTCATCTATAAGCACCAGGCTCCCTGTTATGCGGTTCCTTGTGTAGCTGTCGTAAAACAGCGGATTGGTCACGCGAAGCG
>CAZTQR010000148.1:0-3554 GCA_964615795.1 uncultured Ignavibacteriaceae bacterium | reverse complement strand
AGGCATTTGAACGGGAACTGGAGACGGCAAGGATGATCCAGGAGAATCTCCTGCCTCAGAAACTGCCTTCGGTTACGGGGCTTGATATCGCATTCAGGCTCAAATCAGCAAAAGAGATCGGTGGAGATTATTACAACGTTTACAAGCTTGATGATACCCGCACTCTGTTCTTCATTTGCGATGTCTCCGGCAAGAGCGTGTCTGCCGCGCTGATCGTTTCAACCGTCTGCTCCTGCATGATGACCTACCTCAAGATGAAACCCGAGCATCCGGAGCTTGAACAAATAGTTACCGCGCTTAACAAGGTACTTATCGAATCAACTACGGAAGAGAAGTTTGCAACCGCATGGTTCGGCCTGTATGATTCTTCGGACAGGACCATTGTGAGCATTAATTCCGGCCACAACAGCACATTCGTATTCAGGAACGGCAAAGTTTGCAAAGACCTTACTGCAGGCGGAGTATTTCTCGGACTTGCCGACCTTCCCTATACATCGGAATCGTTTCAGCTTCAGGAAGGGGACACGATCGTCTGCTTCACGGACGGAATCTCTGAGGCATTCAGCATTTCAGGAGAGCTTTACGGCGATGAGAGGTTGTGCGAGACTGTCGGCAGGCTTATCGGGCTACCGGCGGAGGAATTGCTTGACAGGATCTTTGACGATGTGAGAAAATTCGCCGACGGTGCCGATCAGAGCGATGACATGACCTGCGGAGTAATAAAAGTGGTCTGAACTGCAAACACATCATTTCATCATACCGTCTTCCTTCATCCTAAGCACGAGGTTTGTGAGACAGCTCGCGCTGTAAACTTCATCGTCCCAGTAAAGTTGGTTCGCCCTCAACCCGCCGAGAAAAAGCAGAGCGATAACGTAGTTGTGCTGTGTATTGACAATGTTGTACGGAATGTTTGTAGGGAGAAGGAGGTCTTCGGAAATTGAATACTCGGCTTCTCCGATCTTATCGTCATAGCGGAAGTTGGATGAAAGAATGTCGCTCATCGAATATACATTGTACCACTTCTGCAGTCTTACATTTGACTTTGCCCTGTTGCTGAAGTACCGAGGCCAGTAGACATTTATGAAATCTATAGGGCTTCCGATCGTAACAAGTGTGGAGACGCCCGCAAGCCGCTGAGATGTGGTTCCGTCCTGCGGGAACAGAGCATCGCAGGCAATGATCGAGCCGAAACTTACGCTGTAGATGTCCAGCTTCTTTATGTTCCTGCTTTCGGCAATATACTCCGCGAGTTCTTCCAGCTTGCCGATGATATCCTGCCTGCGTTCTCCGAAATTCAGATAATAGATCGTGCAGACGTATTCGGTTGCGAGTATTCCAAGGAAGTTCTTGACATTAGGCATGAACAGCATTATAAGGGTTGAGAACAGGATCACGAACTTGGCATTTATGAAATCCCTGAACATCAGGATATAGCGATTCACGGATTCAGGAAGAGGAATGTTGTTGGCGGTCAGCAGATCGGGCAGATATGAGATAAGAGATACTATGAGTGTGATCCCGAAAATGCTGATCATAAGAAGAAGCCCCGCTGCGTAAGTGAACTGGAACACGTCTTTCAGAGAGAGTGTTGATTTCTTCTTCTTGCCTCCCGGCAGAAGCGCCCTGATGAACTGAAACAGGAGCTCCGGGATCTTGAGTATGATTGCGGCAAACAGGAGAAAGGCCCTGACTATGATGTTCTTGTTTTCAAACTTATCCACAAGATTCTTGCCGTATTCAAGTTCGAACAGTTCATAAATATCCGTCCGCTTGCCTCCGTTCAGTGTGTAAATTGTTGCGATGTTAGACTCCTGGCGGTTGTCCTTGCCGAAGTTGACCTTCCTGAACTCGACCTCGTAATGATTGGCGGCATCTGAGTCGTTAATGTCGAGAGCTTTCTTAAGCCGGTAGGCAAAGCTTTCCAGAGTCTGATCAAACAGCCTTGTGCAGAGGCCCGGCAGATAAATTATGGCTTCCATTATTTGTTCTCTTGTTGATCAAATAAGCTCTTTGTCATCGGGAATTGATAGAGAAAAAATTTTGCCACAGCATTGTTGACTATCGGCAGTTGATATGAAGATCGCAGAGCGGCAATCGGGTTAAGAGGTTCAATTCATTTCAGCTGTGATGCGAAATTAAATTTCATGTAAGAATGTGTTTTGCAATATTAAGGAAATATGACAATCCTGTTTATTCGCTTAGCATCAGCCGTCCTATTCATAATGGCCGCGGCATTCCTGCCGGTTTCGAATGCATATGCGCAGAAGAAGGCGCACTCAAAAGACTCGACCGAATCAATAGAAGTTCACCCGCAGGACTCTCCCGAGAGCAAAGGGTTTTTCATTGAGTCGCCAAGCAAAACTTCCCGCATAAGGATACTCGGTTCAATCAGACTGTTCGGGTCGAATGACTTCTTCGGGCTTTCCGGAGGGACGGGCTTTTCGCTGGGAGAGATTCCGGTTAACTCAGAATATTCCGGCGAGAATACATTTTTCATGACAGCCAATATTTCAAGGCTGGGTTTGGAGGCCACTCAGCAAACCGGAATCGGAGAGCTCTTTCTCAGGATAGAAACTGATTTCAACAAGGACGGCGATGGATTCAGGATCAGGCATGCGTACGGACAGAGTGAATTTCTGATCGCCGGACAGACGTGGACAAGCTTCAGCGACATTGAGACTCTTCCAAACACGGTTGACCTTGACGGCCCTCCGACGGCAATTTCGAAGAGAACAGTTCAGATCAAGTATTATAATAATTTCGGCGACAGGTGGAGGTTCAGAGCAAGCGTGGAGGTGCCTTCGTATTCCGTAAGCGTTCCTGACACCATTTCAGTGGAGCCGGTATCGCAGAGTTTTCCCGCATTCGCAGTGAACCTTAAGAAAGACTGGGACTTTCTTGGCATCAAGGTAGCAGGGATAATCAATCCGATCTCGGTGAGAAACCTCGACGGATCAAGAATAAACCTGCTTGGAGCAGGCGCTTTGTTAAGCTCGCAGATAAACCTGTCACGAACTACAGAAATACTTTTTCAGGGAGTTTACGGATCCGGAATTGCTTCCTTTCTGAACCTTTCCGGCGGGCAGGCCTATGATGTGAACTTCAATCCGAACTCTGAAGACTATGAACTTGCAAGAAGCTACGGGGGATTCATTGCGGTTTCTCAGAAGTTATTCGGAAATTCTCTTGATCTCAATGTTGCATCGGGACTTGTGAACTTCAAAATGCAGGACTATTATTCTGAGGATGCGTTTGAACGCGGTTTGTATATTGCCGTGAATACATTCTTCACATTCAATGACAACAGAATAGGACTTGAATACACTTACGGGCAGAAGCAGGTGAAGTCAGGCGACAAGGGAGATGCCCGCCGCCTGGCGTTCACGTTCTACTATGACTTCTGATCTGGAGTATTGCGAATGCATTTTTTTGCTGAACAGATTCCGTCTTGCCTGATTTCCGCCAATCACATGCGGGATATCATTTTATTTTCTTGCATTCATAGGTTTGTCCCTGCGTAAGAATGACACTGTTCACTTTTCCGTCATCACCCC
>CAZTQR010000147.1:0-3569 GCA_964615795.1 uncultured Ignavibacteriaceae bacterium | reverse complement strand
GAGATCTTTGCACGGCAGAAAAAGCTAGGCGTTATTCCAAAGAATGCAAAGCTCACTGAAAGGAATAAGGAAATTCCCGCATGGGATGATATCTCCGACGATCTCAAACCGGTGCTTGCAAGGCAGATGGAGATATACGCGGGATTTCTTGAGCAAACGGATCACTGCATGGGAAGGGTTGTGAATACGCTGAAGGATCTCGGAGAACTAGACAACACTATTATCTTCTTCATAATAGGTGACAACGGGGCATCCGCAGAAGGAACGCTTCAGGGATGTTTCAATGAAATGACAACTCTCAACGGCATGCCGGGTATTGAAACAACCGAATTTATGAAGAGCAAGATAGACGACTTCGGAACTCCGAGAGCTTACAATCATTATGCTGTAGGTTGGGCGCACGCACTGTGCACGCCGTATCAGTGGACGAAGCAGGTTGCCTCTCACTGGGGCGGTACAAGGAACGGCCTGATCGTTCACTGGCCAAAGGGAATTAAGGCAAAGGGTGAGATACGCAATCAGTTCCATCATGTAATTGATG
Organism: uncultured Ignavibacteriaceae bacterium; assembly: GCA_964615795.1. Classification (GTDB taxonomy): domain Bacteria; phylum Bacteroidota; class Ignavibacteria; order Tepidaquicellales; family Tepidaquicellaceae; genus JADJAH01. The sequence continues at coordinate 3,028 of CAZTQR010000147.1, read as the reverse complement.
TGGCAAAGACAATTCTTGATGTTACTGGATTGCCGGAGCCCGAAATTGTGAACAGCGCTCAGCAGGCGCCTCTCGAAGGTTTTACTTTGGCAGACAGTTTTGACAATGCCAAAGCCCCTGAAACACACACGGTGCAGTATTTTGAGATGTTCGGCAACAGAGGGATCTATCACAACGGATGGACGGCGGTTACAAAGCACAGGACACCATGGACAGTTGACACTCCTCCTCCTTTTGATGAAGATATCTGGGAATTGTACGGACCGGATGACTGGACACAGTCGAACAACATTGCAAAGGAAAATCCCGGAAAGCTTGCAGAGCTTCAGCGACTGTGGGTCATAGAGGCAACAAAGTACAATTGCATTCCGCTTGATGACAGGAGCTATGAAAGGATCAATCCCGAACTTGCGGGAAGGCCTCAGCTTGTGAAAGGCAATTCACAGATACTGTTCAAAGGGATGCGGATTGCTGAAGGTGCGGTTCTTGTGCTTAAGAACAAGTCTCATTCGGTAACCGCGGAAATTGTTGTGCCTAAAGGTGTGACTGCAAACGGAGTGATTGTAACGCAGGGCGGTGAAGTAGGCGGATGGTCGCTTTATGCAAAGGACGGGAAGCTGAAATACTGCTACAATTTCTTCGGGATTAATCACTACTTTGCCGAAGCGGACAAGCCGATACCGGCAGGCAAGCATCAGGTCAGAATGGAATTCAAATATGACGGCGGCGGACTTGCAAAGGGCGGTAACGTTACGCTTTACTACGACGGCAAACCGGTCGGAAAGGGAAGGGTTGAGCAGACAATACCGATGGGATTCTCGGCTGACGAGGCGTGCGATGTAGGAAATGACACCGGCTCACCTGCTTCTCCCGATTACGGCCCGAAAGGCAATTCCTTTACCGGCGACATCAAATGGGTAAGGCTTGACGCAGGTGTGGATGACAACAATCACCTGATTGATCCGAAGGATAAGTTCAAAATGGCGATGGCAAAGCAGTGATCAACTGACAGAATCATTACAATGAAATGCAAAAGACAACCGCTGAGGTTGTCTTTTGGTTTTATGCTTGTGCCGGAATCTTTGCGACATACATGATTCCGGCGCGATCACCAATTCTGTCGCGAAGACTGACCTCACAGTTGCCGGGACGAAAGTCCGGGCACCACAAAGTATCAAGTCCGGTCAATCAATGATCTGAAGGCAAATCAATTTCAAAACTCTCCCAATGTATCCGGGAAGTTCGTTTGACTCATGCCAATTATGAATAGGACTAACAAAACCACAAGTAGCCCGCCAATAACTAATGCTACTGTTCCACCCGTATTCGCCTCATTGATCCTGATCTTGCTGATCTTATCAAATGAAACTGTATCAGCTTTTGTTGTCACGGTAAAGTCTTTATGGGAATTGTCCCATGTGGTATCATAGTGTTCGAAGCTAAGAGCTTTGCCGGACTTTGAGTCCTTTATTATCTTCACATTGCTGTACTCATCGAGGATTATGACTCTTCCGTCCTTCAGCGTTACTGATTCGGCATGGGCTGCAGCATCGGAATCGAGATCAGGATCATAGGGCCTGTAGCTTTCGATTGTTCTGCACCCTGTCAGATAAATTGCAAGGTGGATCACAAAAACGAACCTGGCTGCAGCTGGATATCTGTTCTTCATTTCTTCATCCTGCGTTTTAATCCAAGCTACAACCTCCGGAAATGAAAATTGTCATAGATTTGTCAAAGTTCTTATCACCGCGTGGGCAGTTCACTTGCATCAGGCACGTTTGTTTACTGCATTGTATGAGAAGGATTCGTTACGCTGTCTTCCGTCCGGACACGAACCGCATGAATGAGTCAGGACGGTTGTCTGCTGACGGAGGGCGGGTTGTACTTGCGACTTTCCTGTAGTTCATCAATGAAATGTCGCATTTGCAGACAATTATCGGTTTAAAAAAGTCTTGGACAGCAATGATTCTGTTTTCAAACTTCATGATCATTTCCCCTTGAAACTGACCGTCGGAAAGTAAATTTTCTGTGAAGCGGGAAGACTGATACCGCAATCCGGAGATACCGGGCAGTACTTTCATTAATCACAAAATCCTCTCAAGATGACAAACAAAGAATTCTTCATCCAGATGTGGCAAAATGAAATGAACTCTACTATGAGTGCAATCAAAGGTTTGCCGGACGATCATTCAAAGCTAAGTTATAAATGCAACGAAAAGGCAAAGACCGCATCGGAAATTCTCAGCCACTTCCTCGGGCATGCAGAAGTGATGAACAATGCGGCAGGTAATTTTATTGCCGATGAAAAGTCTGAAACCAGGCATTTCAACAGCAAAGGTGAAATTGCGGAATACTTTGAGAAGAATGCAAACTCTGTAGTTGAAAAACTGAAGACAACGGATGACGACGTGTGGGATGGTCAGAATGTATCATTCCGGTTCAACGGGCATGAGTTGTTTGCTTATCCTATGAGGGACACTTACTGGATGCTGATGTTTGACATGATCCACCACCGCGGCCAGTTGAGCACTTACTACAGGCACATGGGAGTGAGAAACCCGCAGATATACGGCCCGACCGCCGAAGATGCGGAAGAGATGAGTAAGAACAAGAACTGAATCCTGCAAATGCTATTTGCGCCGGGGTCTTTGTGACATTCATGATTCCGGCGCGATCATCAATTCAGTCGCGAAAACTGACCTTACAGTTGCCGGAACGAAAGTCCCGGCAACAAAAAGTAGTACTCTCCCCTCTAAAAAGCAGTTCTGTCTTCTTTATATTTTGCATGATTACAGATTCCTCTATAGGCAAAGTGTATTGTTTCCATATTGTGAATTCCCTAAGCGACACTGCGGGGTTAGAAAACTTTAAGCTGAAGCTTTGACTCAAATCGTCTGCTCTGCCTGCCAATCCATTGAGTCGCCGCAATCTTTCCGCAACACCGCAAAGTTGCAGGCAGTGCAATACGGACTTTTTATTTACAATAGGGACATTTGTCCCCTCAGGTTTTTTGATTGTTCTTAGTGTG
>CAZTQR010000146.1:1865-3649 GCA_964615795.1 uncultured Ignavibacteriaceae bacterium | reverse complement strand
GGATCAACACCAACGCCGCAAATGCTGACTGCATCCACTTTATCGCCGCCAATGTTCTTCACAATATCATTGATGATCGTAATGGTAGATACAGCCTTCAGCTTTCCCACTGACCCCTTTTTTTCCTCATTCTTACCGCATGATGCAACAAGCATGGCGAGGGCAAACATCACTGAAGCTATGGCGATGCGGCTAAATTTTCCTGAGCACATAGATGTTTTCTGCAAGTTTTTCGCTAAGGAAGACCTTGTTGCCTCCCGAAGTGATCTGTACTGAATTGTCAAAATTTATTTTTTCTGCAACTTCAATTGTGTCGTTGAGCTTAAGCCCCACTTTGGTCAGATATTCGAGAACTTCCGGATTTGAATCTGATACTTCCCTAATCACTGCCTTGTCGCCTATCCCAAGCTCCGTGCATGGAACAACATCCTCCCTGCTTATCCTGCCGTTCCTGTCGGGAATGGGATGACCGTGCGGATCAAATTTCGGAAAAGAGAGATATTCCTCCAGCCTGGCAATAAGTTCATCCGAAGAACTGTGCTCGAGCTTCTCCGCCTCTTCATGCACTTTGTTCCAGTCAAAACTCAGCTTCTCCATGAGGAACACTTCCCATATCCTGTGCTTGCGAACAAGGTTGATCGCCGTTTCCTCGCCCTTCTTTGTCAGCTCAAATCCCTTGTAAGGCTTGTTCTTTATGTAACCCGACTTCGCCAGCTTTGAGACCATATCGCTTACTGCAGGTGCGGAGATCTTCATCTTCACGGCAAGCAATGATGTTGTCACCTTGCCGGCGGATTCCTTGACCGCATAGATGTTTTTCAGATAATCTTCAGGACTTTTGTTCATTTAAGCTGGTTTTCACGGCAAAGTTAAACAAGCTTAATTTCTAATTCAAGTGAGATTAAAAGATTTATGCACATTGAGCTGCGGGCTTTCTGCCTGCATTTCTTTGTTCCTCCGCAATCGGTAATTTTCAGCAAATTTTGTTGAACTAGTTTTGAGCGTAAGGCGTTAAGCCTGTCTATGAATATTTGGCGCAGAATAACCTTCTTTACGGTTGTCTTCCTGGTCCTCTTCGGACTGCAGTATCTTGTTTACAGGACCTTCAGGAATTTCATAAGGGAAAAAGCGGGCGAGAACTCAAGATGGAAGTTCGCCGCGATACTCCCCTTCATAATTTTCAATCTGCCTTACCTTTACATCATTGCAAACGGATTCAGTTCGGCCAACATACCGCCGGCGGTAATGAAATATGTCTTCTCGCCCTTCTACATCTTTCAGGGAGCGGTGGTATTTATCGGGCTTTATCTTTTTATCGGCAAATTGATCAAGGCACCATTCGCGGTCCCGCTTTGGATAATGAGCAAATTCGATTCATTCAGAAAGTGGTATTCCGGATTCACAAGGAAGGAGCCCGTAATGAAGTTTGACAGTTCCCGTAGGGCATTTGTCAGAACTTCTGCCGCACTGGTTTCCGGCTACGCATTTGTGGGGGCTACGGCGGGAGTTGTGGGAAGCGATGACTTCGAACTTACAGAGCTTTCAATCGGCATAAAAGACCTTCCGCAGGAACTTAACGGCACGACGCTGACGCTTATCAGCGACATCCATTCCGGGCCATACATGAAGGAAGGCCTGATGCACAAGTACGTTGACGCCGTCAATGAGATCGGTTCGGATCTTATTGTCATGCCCGGCGACCTCACAAATACAAGCGTAAAGGAAGCTTATGAATTTTCAAAGGCCTTCAGCCGGCTCAATGCAAAGTACGGAGCATATGCATC
>CAZTQR010000146.1:0-1765 GCA_964615795.1 uncultured Ignavibacteriaceae bacterium | reverse complement strand
CATACGCACGGCGGGCAGGTTGTGCTTGCGAAGTTCGGAGGCGTGAATCTCTCATTTGCAGGCGCAGTCAGCAAATACATAAGCGGCCTTTACAGATCAAACGGCACAAGCATGTATGTATCAAGAGGGATCGGAAATGTCGCCCTGCCTATCCGGTTCAACTGCAGTCCTGAAATTACAAAGATAACGCTGACCGCATGAGATTCAGCAAACTGCTTCTGTCTTCAGGCAACCGCGATAAATTCAGAGAATTGAGTGCAAGGCTTTCTGAAATTCCGGACGTGGAATTGATGTCGCCATCAGATTTCGGCATCAGCCTTGACGTGACGGAAGACGGTGCAACGCTTGAAGAGAATTCACTTCTTAAGGCTGATTCGTTCTTCAGATTGCTTGGGATTCCCGCCCTTGCTGATGACACAGGGCTCTTCGTTGATGCTTTGGGAGGAGCGCCCGGAGTGTATTCTGCAAGATATTCCGGAGACGGAGCAACATACGAAAGCAACAGGATGAAACTGCTTAAAGAACTTTCCGGCATTGTTGACAGAGGTGCGGAATTCAGGACAGTCATATGCATTGCGAGCGGTCCGGGGGAACACATTTTCTTTGAAGGAAAGTGCCGGGGCATGATCAACAGTGAGGAGCACGGAAGCGGCGGTTTCGGGTATGACTCGTTGTTTATTCCGGAGGGATTTGAGCAGACTTTTGCCGAAATGCCGCCAGAACTTAAGAACAGGATCTCGCACCGAGGGAAGGCGCTTGACCTGCTGACCGGATATTTGAAGACTTGAATATTTGTACCCCGTAGAGGATTCGAACCTCTAAAAACAGATCCGTAGTCTGTTGGTTTATCCATTAGCCTAACGGGGCAAAGTGAGTGCAATTTAACCCGAACATACAGAAACTTAAAGGGCAATTGTGCCCCAATCACACATCTGAAAATATCGGAAGAAAATATCAGAGTGCAAAGAACGGCAAGGTACTGCGTCAATGACGTGCATGGCCCGCCTTTATCGGTGTTTTATGTGATCCACGGATATGCACAGCTTGCCAGAGACTTCATAAGGGATTTTGAATTTCTCGATGACGGCAAAACGCTTGTCGTGGCTCCCGAAGGATTGTCGAGGTCTTACTTCCGTGAGAAGATCGGAGCATCATGGATGACAAAGGAAGACAGAGACAATGAGATAGATGATTATGTGAATTATCTTGAAGATCTGAACAGGAACATCTCTCAGAAGTTTGATATCCGAAGTGCGGAACACAATGTGCTCGGATTCTCTCAGGGCGTGCATACGGCTGTGAGGTGGTTCATAAACAGCGGGCAGTGGTTCAAAAGACTCTTGCTTTGCTCGTCTGACTTTCCCAAAGATGCAGACTTCGATAAGCTCAGGAATAAGCTTGATCATTCCGCATTGTACCTGATTCACGGAACCGGCGACAATATTGTTCACATGAAAGTCCTGGAGAACAATATGATCATGCTTGATGAAAACAATATTCCGTTCAGGACAATCCATTTCGACGGCAAACATGAGATCAATTCTGAAGCCGTATTGTCTGCACTGAAATGAGATACGCTCCGGTCGAAAGCATCCGGAACAGCTTTGAAACTTCTCACATCTACCGGACAGCGGCTCTTCAAATGAAGCTGTTGATCACATTGAACATTCACTACACAACAGCTGATTTAATTGTGGCGTCAGGACTTTCCTGCCTGGCGTCAGACAGGTGTCCTGACGCAAACCGTTAACATGTGTCGGGACGA
>CAZTQR010000145.1:0-3688 GCA_964615795.1 uncultured Ignavibacteriaceae bacterium | reverse complement strand
CGGCGGAAGCGGCGGCTAACGGAATGGACCTGTTCATTGAGAAGCCGCTCGGAAAAGATTTTGAGGGGATCGCGGAACTTCAGCGTGCATGCAATGACAACGGCACTAAGGTTTTGATGGGATATAATTTCCTTCATCATCCTGCTATAAGATTCATGAAGGAGCTTGTTGAAGACGGAAGGGCGGGCAAGATCATATCTGCAAGAGCACAGTTTGGCACTTACATGCCTGGATGGCACAAAGACGAGGATCACAAACAGTCATATGCGGCGCTGAGAGACCTTGGCGGCGGAGTGGTTCTCACTTCCATTCACGAACAGAATTATCTGACGGACTTGTTCGGCAGTGTAAGCGAAGTGAAGGCAATGGAGACTTCGGGAAATGTAACCGGAATTGAATGTGAAGAAGGTATAGAAATACTGATGAAGCATGACAGCGGTGTGCTGTCATCCGTTCATCTTAATTTTTTTCAGAAGCCGTATTACAGGAACTGCCAGATCATCGGGACGAAAGGCACGATCACATGGAATTTCCTCGAGCCGGTAGTAAACCTTATGCAGTCTGAACATTCTGAGACATGGAAAATGGGCAAGGGTGCATTTGAACTTCTTGACGAAAGCTACGAGCGTCAGATGATGCATTTCATTGAAGTTGTAAAAGGAGAAGAGCCGCCTGTATGCGGACTTGAAGACGGTATCAGAGATCTGAAGGTTGCACTGCAAATATTAAAAGAGACAGGAAGGAGCTGAGCATGAATGCAGAGCGTACATTCGATGCAGACAAAATTGATTTTCGAAAGAAGTTTGAGCTTGACGGCAAGGTGATAATCATTACCGGCGGATCAGGGCTGATCGGCAGGGCATTTGCAGAAGCCGTTGCGCAGTACGGAGCACATGCAGTAATAGCAGACATACCCGCGGCGAAGCCGATGGAGCTTGCAGGCATGCTGGAGTCAAAGCACGGGAGGAAAATGAGAGGATGCGAACTTGATGTTGCGGGCAGGGAGGATGTTGAAAGACTGAAGAATGAAACTCTGTCTGAATTCGGAAGGATAGACGGCCTCATCAACTCTCATCAGAACAAGACCGCGAGGTTCTTTGCAAAGTTTGAAGACTATACGGACGAAGACTGGGACAAGGTAATTGAAACAAATCTCAAAGGCACATTCCTCACATGCCAGATCATCGGAGGGTGGATGGCAGAGAACGGCGGAGGATCTGTCATTAACATCCCCTCAACATACTCTGTTGTTGCTCCGAATCAAAATCTGTATGAAGGGACAAACCTCGGATGCCCCGCTGCCTACTCTGCTTCAAAGGGCGGAGTGATGGCGCTGTCGCAGTACCTGTCAACTTACTGGGCGGATAAGAACGTGAGAGTGAATCAGATCACTCCTCACGGAGTGTGGAACAATCATCAGGAAAGATTTGAGCAGAATTTCGCCAAACTTTCGCCGCTCGGAAGAATGAGCTACAATCACGAAGTCGCGGGAGCGGCTGTTTTTCTTCTCTCGGATGCATCAAGCTACATCACCGGCCACAACCTGATGGTTGACGGCGGCTGGACTGCCTGGTAGAAATTTAACAATCAGTCATGAAGATCCTCGAAGTATTCAGTTCATACGACCCCAAGATCGTTAACCGCCCGTATGTGATAGCAGAGGCGGGAGTGAATCATGAAGGCAACATCGAAACTGCCAAGCGGCTGATTGACGAAGCGGCGAGAGGCGGAGCACATGCGATCAAATTTCAGACCTATAAAGCAGAGACGCTTGCCTCCAGAGACAGCCCGTACTACTGGGACATCACGAAAGAGCCTTCAAGAAATCAGTTTGAGCTTTTCAAGAAGTTTGACAAGTTCTGGAAGAATGAGTACGAACTGCTGAAGATCGAATGCGACAAGAGAGGCATAGAGTTCATGTCAACTCCTTTTGATACGGAAGCCGCGGACTTCCTGAACGACATGATGCCTGTATTTAAGATATCTTCCTCCGATATCACAAATTTTCCGTTCATAAGGCATATTGCAAAATTCGGCAAGCCGATACTGCTCTCAACCGGAGCTTCGGATATCGGTGAGATAACCGAAGCTGTGGATCTCATCAGAAGCTGCGGCAACAAGCTCTGCCTTCTTCATTGCGTACTCAACTACCCGACCCTGGATGAGAACGCAAATCTCGGAATGATACTTGATCAGAGACGAAGGTTTCCGGAAGCTCTGCCGGGATATTCGGATCACACACTTCCCGGAACAATGGAAGTGCTGAAGACCGCAACCCTGCTTGGTGCAGTAGTGCTAGAAAAGCACTTCACACACGACAAGTCGCTTCCGGGAAATGATCATTACCATGCAATGGACATGGAAGACCTGAAGTACTTTTTCAGGGACATGGACAAAGTGTTCACGCTTATCGGAAAATTCGAGAAGCAGGCTTTACCGTCGGAGGCCGAAGCAATTAAGAATGCAAGAAGAAGCCTCATTGCCGCAAGAAGCATCAGGAAGGGAGAAACAATAACTTTCACTGACCTGACATGGAAGAGGCCCGCAAGCGGGATCAGTCCCAAACATATTGACGATGTCATAGGCTCAAAGGCAACCGTTGACATAGCCGAAGACGCGGTGCTGAAGTGGGAAATGATAGAAAAGAAATAGCAGTACGATTTTCTAAATTAAAGCAGAAAGCAAATGGCGCTGACAAGACAGGAAAAGATCTGGGATTCCGGATTCGGGGAAGACTACAATAAAAGAAACGACTTCAGCAATTCAGAGCTTGATGAAGTTTATATCAAGGACATTGGTGTGAGAAGAACCGACATGAACGAGGACTTCATCGGTTTCCTTGACAGGGATGCAAAGATACTTGAAGTCGGCTGCAACATCGGAATGCAGTTGGTGAATCTTCAGGAAATGGGATTTAAAAATCTGTACGGAATAGAAATTCAGAACTCTGCAGTTGAAACTGCAAAGCAGAAGACATCCGGCATAAACATAATCAGAGGAAGTGCATATGACATCCCGTTCAGGGACGGATACTTCGACCTCGTTTTCAGCAACCGCGTGCTTATTCACATGAATCCCGATCACCTCGATACTGCGCTTTCTGAGATTTACAGGGTTTCGGGGAGGTACATATACGGAAGTGAGTATTACGCTGAAAATGTTACGGAGATCAAGGGCTATCACGGAGAAACAAGCATAGCGTGGAAGAGGGATTTTGCAGGAGATTACATGCGGCTTTTCCCGTCACTCAAACTTCTGAAAGAGAAGAAGTACAAGTACACATTCAACGACGATGTTGACTCGACATTTCTTTTTGAAAAACAGTAAATCCTATCTGTCCTGAAAACTACTGCCGTTATTGAGGCCCGCATGGGCTCAAGCAGATTGCCCGGAAAGGTCCTTATGGATATCGGGGGAATGCCGGCGCTCGGGCTTCTTTGCCGCAGACTCAGGATGTGCAAAATGCTCGACGATATCGTAATAGCAACTTCGGTGAGCGATGCGGACAAGGCAATAGAAGATTTCGGCAGTGCAAACGGAATCAGAGTTTTCCGCGGAAGTGAGGATGATGTGCTTGGGCGTGTGGTCGGCGCGGCTGAATCCGCGAAGACGGATGTGATAGTGGAGATCACGGGTGACTGCCCTCTCATGGATCCCGAAGTGATCGATCATGTAACAGGATACTTCC
>CAZTQR010000144.1:0-3699 GCA_964615795.1 uncultured Ignavibacteriaceae bacterium | reverse complement strand
AGCAGCTTTCTTTGCATAATCATAGGCCTCCGCCCATCTTTCGAGAGTGGAATTCTTCTGCATGTTAAGCAAATGGAAGATGTACCTGCTTTGGAAGGTCTTCGCGGCTGACTCATCCTGCAAAAGCGGATTGTTGAACGTCCTGTCAAATTCCTTCATCTGATTCTCATCCCTCACTCTTCCCGCACCGTAACTTCTGAGGAAAACTCCCGCTGATTCATTGAGCCTGTAGAAGTCAACAGTGTTCTCGCACTGCTTCAGAACTTCATACTGCCTGTCAAAGAGCGCGGGGCTCTTGCCCGTGTATTCTTCAACCGTTGCAGTGTACTTGAGGATGTTCCTTTCGAGGTTGATGAGATCATATTGCGGCAATGTCAGATTCTTGTCCTGCGCAAGTTTCATCGCTTTCCTTATAAGCTTCAGTGACTGGTCAAACAGAAGCTTGTCGAACAGTATCTGCGCTTCCGTTATCATGTTCCGCAGTTCTGCGGCAGGTTTGTTCGCATTGCAAAGCCTCAGAGATTCGAGAAGCATTCCGTACATATAGTTCTTGTGAACGGAGAGGTTCTTTATGAACTTGCCTGCATACTCGCCTTCCTTCACTTTTGATTCATCATAAGTGTCGCCTTCATCGGCCTGTGCAGAGATCTCGTCAAACAGCTTCAGATAATTACCGTCATCGGAATAATAAGGAAGCATTTTCTTCCTGAAGAAATTGCGCTCCTTTTTAGTCATGGATTTTATGAGACGGAATATCTCGTCGGATGACTTCATGCAGTTTAAGAAAGAATAGACATTGTTATGCAATTATACAAAAATTCTTTTGGAAATGGGCTTTTGATCCGCTCCCCGCAGAGTCACGGATTAAGAATGTGCAAACTTTCGTTTCGGCGGCCGGCCGGCAACAGTTAATTTTGAGCAATTATCAAAGGCCCGGAGTCTGTTGGTTGAAAACAGGTTAGCGATCAGGGATGATTGCGCCGGCAGAAGGTTTGAGGCTGTAATTGAATTTGATTTGAGGAACAGCGAGATATCCTTTATACAGCCTCTGCCGGAAGCCGGATGAGGAAGTGCCAACTCAAAGTACTGCCGTATGCATTTCTTGCCTCGGCAGAATTTTGTAGTTTAGTTCTTTGCAAAACAAACCCATCATATTCCAATGAAGAAATTTTTCATCACACTGGCAATACCGGTTCTTATGTTTCTCTTCCTTTCCTCAGATTCGCAGGCGCAGTCAGTTTTTGATAAATGGCCGGCGCTCGGATCGTTTCATGAGGTGATGTCGCAGACGTTTCATCCTATGGAAGACGGCAACCTTGAGCCGATAAAGACACGAAGCGCCGAGATGAGCGAGAAGGCAAACCTGCTTGCGGCTTCGGAGATCCCTGCTGAATTCAATACGCCGCAGATCACCGATGCGGTGAAGAGGCTTGAAGACGGATGTAAGCTGATGAATGAAAGCATTGCGGCAGGAGCAGGCGATGAAGAGATCAAGGCATCACTCATAAAGATGCATGATGTGTTTCACGAGATTGCAGGACTTTGCGTGGATGAACACAAGAAGGAAGATCCTTCAAAGTAACTTTGCCGGCAAGGCAGGTCAGTGCCTGTAAAGCGCAAGCGAAAATTCAAACAGTTCGGCTTTCATGACCCCGTTTACAACAGCGGGGTCATTTTCCATTATAGTGCGCGCTTCTTCTTCGCTGTCCGCTTCCAGTATCGCAATTCCCATGTCCCTGTCCGTCATAGGCATGTTCACGGTCCTTCCCGCCAATACAAGCTTCCCCTCGGCAAGAAGGTTTTTGAGATAGTTGAAATGCGTTCCCACCGCTTCCTCCTCCTCTTTCTTCCAGCTACTGAAATCCCTGAGATCTTCCCTCAGTGCAAGCCGGTAGCAGTAGTGTTTCTTCTTATCCTCCATATCAGTTTTAATTAGCGGCAAGCTCAGAGAGCTCGCGGTAAGCTTTTATATATTTGTTCAGACGTGCGATATCCTTTTCGGTTAAAGAGTTCATCCTTCTGATGTCCATATTGTCCGTAAGGTCGTTCAGCTTCACGCACACCGCAAGCCGGTTCTGCTTTATCCTCTCTGTGAACTTGTCGTAATCTTCATCCGGTGATTCCTTTGTAAGGCATTTCAGTGCAGTCAGTATCCTCTCGCTGAATCCTTCCTGTTTCAGATCATCAAAAGTAATCTCGCTGTCTTCAACAACGTCATGCAGGGCGCCGCAGATCTTCTCGTCGTTTGTCCTTCCCATGTTCATTACCCTGAACACATGTCCTGTGTACGGTTGTCCGTTCCTGTCCTTTTGCTCCGAGTGCGCTCTCATCGCAATTTCAATCGCCCGCTTCAGGTCCGGCATTCTCTTCTTCTGTTATGTTTATTTTTTTGATGATACTTCATTCTCTTTATAAGGGATAGGATCGGTTATCACTCTTGCACCTGCACCGAATGTGAAGTAGCTCCATATCCATGTGAGAAGAATGTTCAGCTTGTTCTTGAATCCAACCTGATAGAACAAATGAACAACAAGCCATGCAAGCCATCCCAAAAATCCTTTCATCTTGTATCCCCGGAACTCCGCAACGGCATCTTTCCTTCCGATCGTTGCCATGTTGCCTTTGTCAAAGTAATGGAATTTCTCCCTCGGTTTTCCTCTCAGCTCCCTGCGGATCTGCCGCGCCGAGTGCCGGCCCTGCTGCATTGCTACGGGTCCCACTCCCGGCAGAAACTTTCCCGACGGATCCCTGAATGCCGAAATGTCTCCCACAACAAATATCTCAGGATGGTCATCAAGCGAGCAGTTCTCATTCACGAGTATCCGCTTTTGCCTGTCGAGCTTTTCGTCGAGCTGAGTTGTAAGCGGCACCGCCTCCACGCCGGCCGCCCAGATGATTATGTTTGCCGTGATTGTCCTGTCGCCCTCAAGTGTCTTCAGCAGAAGCGTGTGATCTGTGATCTCCTTCACTCTCGTGTTCAGCATCACTGTCACTCCGCGCTTTTCAAGCGCAAGCTTGGTGTAAACGGAGAGGGTCCTGTCAAATGTGGCAAGCAGATCGGAACCTGCTTCTATCAGTGTTATCTTAGCTTTTGAAGTGTCTATGTTACGGAAATCATTGCGTATGATCCTGTGAGAAAGCTCTGCGATCGAGCCTGCCAGTTCCACACCCGTCGGGCCGCCGCCGACTATTACATAATTCAAAAGCTGTTCTGCCCCGGAGGGGTGATTCTCCGCTTCTTCAAACGAAAGAAGCAATCGCCTTCTTATCTGCAATGCGTCCGAGAGACTCTTCAGACCCGAGGTGTGTTCTTTCCATTGATTGTTGCCGAAGTAGCCTGTCCTTGCACCGAGCGCAAGAATGAGGTAATCGTATTTCAGCTTCCTGTCGCCGAGAATAACTTCCCTGTTCTTCTTGTCAATGCCCGTGATCTCATCCATGATCACAGTAACATTACTGCGGTTGCGGGTGATCGACCTTGCCGGGATCGCAATATCGGCGGGACTGAGCACGGCAGATGCGATCTGATAAAGCAACGGCTGAAACAAGTGATGATTGTTTCTGTCGATCCAGATGATCTCAAGCCGCTTGTCCTTCATCAGCTTCTTAACGGCCTCAAGCCCGCCGAATCCGGCGCCTGCTACTATGACAGTCTTCTTCTCTGACATTTTCAGCGGACAAAATACCTGCGGCAGGTTT
>CAZTQR010000143.1:0-3754 GCA_964615795.1 uncultured Ignavibacteriaceae bacterium | reverse complement strand
TCGGCACAAGGCTCAGGCCGCTCACAGACACTCAGCCGAAAGCTCTCGTTAGCTACAGAGGCAAGCCGCTTGTCGTTCATCAGATAGAAAGATTGATACATGCCGGAATAACGGAGATAGTCATAAATGCACATCACTTTTCGGAACAGGTTGTTGCATTCTTTGAATGCAACAGGTTCGATGCTGATATTTCGGTCATTGTTGAGAATGAAATTCTTGGAACCGGCGGAGGGATACTCAATGCCTCAGATCATCTGCGAGGTTCAGACTTTGCTGTTGTGAATGTTGATGTGGAGACTGACATGAACTTAAGCGAAATGGTCCTGCAACACAATTCCCGCAAGCCCTTCGCCACGCTTGCAGTGCAGAAGAGACGGTCGGGCAGGTATCTTGAGTTCTCACCGGAGATGAAACTTCTGCGCAGGGAAGCGGACGACTCTGCCAAAGACGGGCTGTTCGCATTCAACGGCATTCATGTGATCTCCGCTGAATTCTTCAGTCACGGTTTTGAATCCGGCTTTTCGGACATTCTTGATCTTTACTTCAGAGCAATTGGATCCGGAAGGACAGTTTCGGGATTTGACGCGGGGGAATGTTCATTCAGGGATCTCGGTAAGACGGAGAACCTTCTCACCTGATACTCTGTAACAGGTTAGCAAAATTAACCGGGAAAGATCAACTATTGCCCGCAACAGCAGTCACTGCACGGCTTCGATCCTCTTCACTGAAGGTATTTCGTTCATCAGGGCTCTTTCGATTCCCGCCCGAAGTGTCATCAATCCCAGCGGACAAGTTTTGCAGTTGCCCAGCAGTCTCACTTTCACTATTCCGTCTTCACATGTTTCACAAAGCTCCACATCGCCGCCGTCCTGCTGAAGGAATGGCCTTACCATCTCAAGCACTCTTTCTACGTTCTCCCTGTTGAGCTCTTTTTCAGGCATATCGGTTGCTTAGTCCAGTTTCTTCATGCTTTCGCGGATGCTTCGCGCATAGTCAAGCTTCCACACTCCGCCTTCCTTCACAGCATAGAGGTCTGATTTCTTCTCGTCCTTTGTCATTATCACCACAACTGCCGAGTCGCCGTTCTTCTTTTCATCCACTACATCAAAATCTATTCCTGCCATGCCAAGCGGGCTTACATCAGACACGTTCTTTTCGAAATACTCCTTGCCGCTCTGATTTCTGCTCTTGGCAATGTCGTCAAACATTGACTGCGAGCTCTTTGAAAGGTAGTTCCATGCTCTTCCGGAGTTCTGCTCCTTAAGTGCTTTTACAAAATCCTTGACGGCATTGGCCGGTGAATCGGATCCTCCGGTTCCTCCGCATCCGCCGGCAATCAGCAAGATGCCCAGTGCAAGTGAAAGCAATATTGATTTCAGTCTCATGATCATTTTCCCTGATCTAGATTTCGATCACAGTTTCAGGTTTGTCTTTTCTTTGAGAATTGAACCGCGTGATCACCTTTGCGAGTTCACTTGCGATCTTCTCAAACACAGCCGCCGTTTTCTCCGCACCCTCCTTACCGGGTAACGGCACACCTTCGTCTCCGGCGGCTCTTATTTCAGAGTTTACGGGGATCTCACCAAGCAGTTTTATTCCAAACTCACCGCACATCTTCTCACCGCCTCCCTTGCCGAAAATGTAATCCCTTGCACCGTCTGCTCCTTCGTAATAACTCATGTTCTCGATCACGCCTATGGTGGGCACGCTTACTTTTTCGAACATTATGTATCCTTTTCTCGCGTCTGCAAGCGAGATCTCCTGCGGAGTGGTGACAATTACCGCACCTGTGAGCGGGATCGTCTGGCTCAGTGTCAGCTGAATGTCGCCGGTCCCCGGAGGCATGTCAAACAAAAGGAAGTCGAGATCACCCCACATCACATCTCCCATGAACTGCTTCAGCGCACTTGAGGCCATCGGGCCTCTCCATACTACAGCAGTGTTCTCTTCCATAAGGAATCCGATCGACATCAGTTTCACTCCGAACTTCTCCACAGGCACAAGCTTGTTCTTTCCTCCCGATTGCGTAACGAACGGCTTCTGCTTCACTCCGAACATCAGCGGAATCGAAGGTCCGTAAATATCGGCGTCAATCAGTCCCGTCCTGTAACCCGCCTTTGCAAGCGAAGCGGCGAGGTTCACAGCGACAGTTGACTTGCCCACGCCGCCTTTGCCTGAAGCCACGGCAATCGTGTTAAGCACTCCGGGCAGTACTTCCGACTTCTTACTGTTCACATGCTCTGTTACACCTCTTACAAAACTTATGTTAGTTTCGGAGATTTCAGGGATGTCGCTTTCGATCACTTTCCTTGCCTCTTCTGTGATCTTCGAAAGCATGCCGTCATCCGTTTCCGGAGTTGCAAGTGTTAGACTGAGCTTTTTTCCGTTGAGAGAAATGTTTCTTACCAGCCCGGCGGCTTCAAAGCTCTTGCCCGAAACGGGCTCTGTTATTTTAGAGAGTGTCTCTCTTATTCTTTGTTCAGTCATAGTCAAATGAGTTTCAAAGTAACAAATCTAACTTATGTGTAAAATGCACTTTGTGGGCACCGGATTGCCTGAAAGCACACAGAGAACTTAATTGGCCATAATTCCTATCATAATTGAATCAGTTGAGCAAAAACAATAATTTGCGGCAACCCAACACAGCAAAAAAATGAAAGACAAGATAATAGAGACAATAAAGGAAACTGCCGAATCCATCTCCGATACTGTTGATGTATTAAAGGAGTCGGGTGCAGACAAGCTTAAGGAGATCATGGATGAGGTGTTTGCCTCTGCCACCTACATTAACAGGTCAGGATTTACGACGGAGGATATTTCTGTCCATCTCGGGCTTCCGCCGGAGATAGTGGGCGTTTTCAGGTTTGACAAGGATGTGCCCAACGAAGAATGGGAAAAGCTGTTTGCCGAGACTGAGGAAAAACAAACCCTCAACGCCCTGCTCAGAGCTTTGTTCAAAGCTCAGGACATTACGGAAAAACTGAACATCGGTGAGTTTGTGCTCGACACGGTCAGTGTTGTGTTCACTTTCCCTCCGGGCATCGGGCTTTCGTTTAAGCCAAAAAGCAAAGTGGCAGGCAATGCAGGCTAGTATTATTACGGCAGTACCCGCAGACACAGATCCGCATAACAGCAATTGAATTTCTTATGATCACACTAAACAAGACCGCAAAGACTTCGCTGTTCATACTTGTCGCAGGCTCTTTCTTCTGGCTGGGCGGCATCAACATCAGATTCTTCATCGGAAATCAGTTGCTGAATTACGACGAGTTCAACTTCCGCACCAGCATTCCGCCTGACGAGGAAAATCAGATCTTCAAGATGATCTCCGACGCCTCGATCATGATCATGTGCGCCTATTTGGTGGTGCTTGTTGCCGCGATCGTTTTCGCGCGTTCAAACAGGATCAATCTGCGCGAAAATCCGTGGCTGCTCATGTGCTATCTTCTTTTCTTCGTGTTTGTGCCTGTCGAGCTTTATACTTCTTACATAGATCTCAAGTTCATACTTCTGTTCAATGAGCGTCCCGCAAACCACGACAGGCTTCTTGAACTTTTCGGGGCACGCATCGGATTTCTCCGCGGCGTTCCGTGGATCGCAGTGATGAGTTATTACACGATAATCTGGCTTTCGGTCTTCAGGCCTCTGCAAAAGACAAAGGAAAAGCTTGAGAAGCTTGATGAAGTCTCAAAGGAAACTCACGGATACAAATACATCTTCCATGAAGATGATGACCTTGTATTGAAGGAACACT
>CAZTQR010000142.1:0-3923 GCA_964615795.1 uncultured Ignavibacteriaceae bacterium | reverse complement strand
ATTCGTGGCTGACTTGCTCCTTCAAAGGAAAGAGCTTTTGCCACGAATGCACGAACAAATGAGATGAATGGTACATCTGATGTTGGCAAGCTGAAAGGACAACTGCCTCTTACAATTTTCACTCACTCTTGAACTTCTCCGTCAGCCATGATTTCTCGGAAACATTGTCTGTCCTCAGCATTTCCATTACGGCTTCAAACTCCCCTGCGGGCGCTCCTGATTCTTTGAGATTCACAAGCTGCCGGAGATAGATTATGAAACTTCTGTGCCTCTGCAGTATCGCTTCATTCTTCTTTCCCTTCTTTGCAACAAGTCCGTAATACGCATTCAGCAGGGAACGCAGATTTTCGTACGAACCGGTTTCGTAATATATCATTGCATACAGCTTCCTGATGTCCAGTTTGAATACCAGGTTGTCCGTTTGCACTTCGTTGAGATGCTGAAGAGCTGAATCGAAATTCCCCGACACAAAATCTATCTTTGCAAGACTGTAATGCTTAAGTGATGAACGAAGGGAATGCTCAAGCTTATCTGCATTGTCCGTTACAAATCTGCGCACCCAGTCCGTGTCGTCAAGAGCGATGCCCGCCTTTACAATGTTCCTGAACTGTGACGGCGGAAAATGAGGCGAATCTTCAAGCCTGTCAAAGAATCCGCTCCCGGCAAGGTCCTTCATTATCACATAAGATTCGCTCAGGTATTCCTTCTTTCCCATATTGTTCTTCATGTTGCAGATGGACACCATGTTCAGCATGAGCTTTTCAGCAGTTTCAGGATCTATACCATTCCTGTTCTTTCCAAGCAACTGCCTGAGTTCCTTGTAGAGTGTGTCATCCTCTATATTGTTCAGTTGCTTTACAAGTAGGCTGTAAAGCTTCAGCACAATAAAGGAAGGATCTTTCTCGCGACTGACTATTTCAAGAAGTTTTTCAAAATCAACCGCACCCAGAAGCTTACCTGCCGTTGTAGAATTCAGTTCATCTTCCGCGTAGCGTCCTCCGTATAGGATCAGCTCTTTCTGAAAAACGAAAGACTGCAGGATCATGAAGCATATAAGGTTAAGGATTCCTTCATGAAGCGCCTTGCTTCTCCGCTCTTTGTCATAACTCATAGCGTAATGCTGCTGCAATGCGTCAATGATGTCGAGGTTCTCAAAAAATGTCATACTGCCGGGCGTCTGGTTTCGGAGACGGGAATGTAATTTCCTGCTGAGGCTTACTGCCTTCTTATCATATCCGCGCTTTGAGTATTCTCTCAGAAGCCTGATATCCCTCTTGCTGTCATGCATGAAATTCTTTTGCAGGAAGAACTCCTCACACAGTTTGCTGAGTCCTGAAAGAACAGTGTTCACAACACTCCTGTTGAATTTCCTTCCGGGATAAAGATTCCTGTAGATAAACTCGCTTGTCAGTCTTTTGTCCCCGAATCCGGGATAAAAAGGCCTGAGCAGTCTGAGCAGTTCAGTATAGTTCCTTCCCTTATTGAAAAACGGAGATGCAGCAAATCTTTCGAACTCCTTCCATTCTTCTTTCCTGATCAGACCTAATACTGAAAGCGCTTTCATATTGAGAGGGGAATAGTTTGTTTAATTTATGAATAAAGAATTTAATCCCAAATGCACAGAATTCGCATAATCCGGCCATATCCAGCTGTAATATCTGTTTAAAATCATCAAAAATATTTTTGCCGTTCAGTTAGCTTTGTAATAATTTGCAGGAGAATTTCTGGAGGAGATTCAAATCAATAATTCAACTTCAACAGTCATGAACCACATTATATGCAAAGCGCTGTCCGCCTTTGCGATCATTGCCGGTGCGGCGCTGGCCATGCTTCAGCCGTTGGCATCAGCTTACAGCGCTCTTCCGCCCTGCGACCCGAACACTTTTCCATGGACGAGGTTCTCCAGATACAGCGCCATATCCGATGATGCTTTCCGGGTAAAGACGGATAATTGCGGCAATGTTTATACTGCCGGAACCACATCCGCATCCGGAAGTCTCATTGATATCTTTGTGACAAAATACAATTCAGAAGGCGACACTCTTTGGGCTCAGACTTACAACGGGAGGGACTCCGGGTCGATAAGCCAGGATAAGTTCGGCGACCTTGAGATTGATACTGCGGGGAATGTGTACATTACAAGTGCTGCACCGTCCTTCCAACTTGGAAGCTATGATCTGGTTACTATGAAGTACAGTCCCGACGGTACACTTCTCTGGCTGAAAAAGCTTAACTTCAGAAACGAGGACATTCCGCTTGCCATGTGTTCCGATAACTCCGGAAATGTATTTGTAACCGGATACGCGCGCGAGTCAGGGGGTAATCCAATGTACATAACCGTGAAATACAATTCGTCCGGTGATACGGCATGGACACGCAATTACACGGGGGAAAATTTTGACGGAAGCACTGCAAGAGATATCTGTATTGATGCCTCAGGCAATGTTTACGTTACCGGAAACTCGGCTAAGTTTGCGCAGGGGAACGACTATGTGACGATAAAGTACAGTTCAGCCGGCACAGTCCTTTGGACAAGGAGATACAACTATCCTCTCGGAAACTCACAGGATATTCCAACTGCGATGGTAATTGACGCTTCATCAAACATCACAATTACCGGTTACTCGGACAGTTCGGTTGTAGGGTATCAGGATTTCCTGACGATCCGATACAATTCAAACGGTGATCAGCAATGGACTGCCAGAACTCCCGGAAGCGGAGGACAGGATGACTATGCGCTGGATCTTGCTGTCAGCAGTTCAGGCAACACTGCCGTAACCGGCTATGCCAGAAATTCATCGGGCAATTATGACATGCTGACCGTCTTGTACAACTCTTCGGGAGTGAAGCAGTGGCAGGCGGTTCAGGCAGGCACGGGAAACTATAACGACATCGGGCGTTCGGTTGCATTTGATGCATCAGGAAACGTTTATGTCGCCGGAAACCTGCATAATGCCAATTCTGATGCGGTAGTGTTCAAGTATAACTCCACCGGAGCACTGAAAGGGCAAAGGGTATTCAACGGCTCTTTTAATAATGATGACATTTTCAGAGATATCTCGGTTGACAATCTGGGGAATGTGTATGTTGCAGGCAGAATGAACTATAATAACTTTGACTGCTTCTCCGTTACCCGCAAGTTTCCGCAAAATGAATTCGGCTTCACTCTTAAACTTAGTGCAATACTTCAGGGATTTCACTACAGCAGTTCAAGCCCGTTCATGAGACAAGACACCGTCAGAGTCTTTGTCAGAAATTCAACACCTCCGTACGCGATAGTTGATTCATCAAAGCAGGTTCTCAACAATGTCGGATTCGGCGAGTTCTTCTACACAAATCTGCAGACTGGAGTAAACTATTATGTTTCCGTCAAACACCGCAACTCAATTGAAACCTGGAGTGCAAACGGAAGCTGGATATCATTCACTTCTGATACGACATCATACAACTTCACCAATGCAATCACGAAAGCATTCGGAAGCAACATGAAGCAGGTGAATTCTTCACCTGTTAGATTTGCATTCTTCAGCGGAGATGTGAACAGGGATGAAACCATAGATGCAACAGACATCAGCATTATTGACAATGATGCGTTATTCTTTCTCAGCGGTTATGTTGATTCCGATATAACGGGAGACGGGTTCGTTGACGGAACAGACTTCTCTATAGCCGACAACAATGCTACGAACTTTGTGAGCGTGATCCGGCCGTAAAACTCCGGGGGATCGTCTTCAGCGCATGCTCGCGAAGTGCGGATGACAATTCATTTGTTGGGAGCATTTGCACGAATGAATAAGTTCTGTTAAGCATTCTGCAGATCAATATAAAGGAAGACGTTATTCGTGTATTTCATCCCTCGTTACGAATCCCCTGATTCGTAACGGCAGTTCATTCGCATCCAATCAGGTAATTGGGAGCGAAGC
>CAZTQR010000141.1:0-4096 GCA_964615795.1 uncultured Ignavibacteriaceae bacterium | reverse complement strand
TGAGCTTTGCATTCTTTGGAATAACGCCTAGCTTTTTCTGCCGTGCAAAGATCTCCTCTCTCAGTTTGTCCCATCCTTTGTCAAATTTTCCTTTATACTTGTCAGACCACTCTTTTGATACATGATGAGGAGCATGTGTGGCACCCGGAGCATAATAAACGAAGAATGGTTTGTCAGGCATGAGAGATTTCTGCTGAAGGATGTAATTGCATACCCTTTCAGACAGGTCATCGTTCAGATTGTATCCTTCTTCCGGAGTTTTCTCCGGCTCTATTGGCGATGTTCCCTGATAAAGTCCGGGATAGTACTGATTTGCTTCACCGCCGACGAAGCCGTAGAAATATTCAAAGCCGGAACCGGTAGGCCAATTTTCAAAAGGTCCCATGGGAGTTACCTGCCATTGCGGTACTTCATGGCATTTGCCGAACTGCGCAGTTGAGTAACCGTTGAGCTTCAGAATCTCCGCGACCGGAGCTTTGCTCTTCGGGCGAACACTGCTGTTACCCGGCGCTGAAGTCGCCATTTCAGTGATTGCTCCCATGCCGACTGAATGGTGATTTCTTCCTGATAACATTGCCGCTCTTGTGGGAGAACACAATGCTGTTGTATGAAACCTCGTGTACTTCAGTCCGTTTGCTGCAAGCTTCTCCGCGGTAGGAGTATTGCACGGTCCTCCAAATGCGCTTGATGCGCCGAATCCAACATCATCAATAAGAAAGATGAGAACATTCGGAGCATTCTTCGGGGGTCTGATCTCCTTTATCGGAGGATATTTGGTGTTCGGATCTTTTGCATCATAAGTTGTGAGCCCCACGAAATGCTTGTCCGGGATAGGAAGAATGGACCGGCTGATATCTTCTGCATCAGGCACTTGTTTCTTAATGGTAGCTTTACTGCTCTTTGATTTCTTCATGTTTGAGTGTGATTGAGGTTGATTCTTAGATTCTTCAGCGAAGTGATGGCCGTCATACAGGCATACTTCATGAAGGTACTCCTTATATAGAGGAGTAACATACTATCAATGAGTTCCGAGAATTTCAATGACAATAGTCTGCACAATGAAGAATTCCCATTGACAAATATTTGATGTAATCATTGACTGAGTCAAAAGTGATTCGTTGAGTCTTAATCAAAGTAACCCGGAATAGCATATCATTTACGAAAACAATCATTAGCAATAGAGCGAAAACAGATTTTCGGGCGGGCATATTCAAGAGATATTTGAATTCAGAAAAGTAAGAGAAGCAGAAGATATTGGAAGACTAATGCAATGTATGCGGATACAACCGGAAGTGTGCTGTTCGAAAGCTGAACAGGAATTCTGAAGATGCGGCTTCACTGACTGAGAGCAAAGGGGGTCCTGCCGAAATTAATCATGAGCACTCTTCAAACGAGCAGGCGACGCAACGGACGCATACATTCAATTTACACAAGTAGCGGTAGCGCTTGCATTGATACCTGAAGGACAACCAAATCACTAAAGTTTTCCGCCGCTTGCTGCTTGTCCATAACCGAAAAGAATCCTGGACAAGATTCCAAAATCTGAAGTTCATTGCAGGGCTTCTTTTGGAAATTAGTCCGACATAAATTAATCTTACCAATTAGACCGGAAGACATTGATCATGACGGGATCCGATCTTTTCCTGTAAGTTGTATTTCTCACAAACAGCGGTTAATTTTAGCGGGTTTTAAACCATGCAAACAGGAGTATTTATGTCCGCAATTATCGTTAAGATCATACTAAGTCTGTCATTCATTGTTACATTTGCAGGACCGCTTTATTGTCAGTGGCCGCCGTTTCCACAATACAACCTGCGTGCAATGAACTTCGAGTACAAAAGCATCAACTTCCCGAACGATGCAGTCGAGTTCGACATCTATATAGAGCATACAAACCCCCCGGTTGTATTTGAGTATATAGGAGGGCAGTATCATTTCAATTTCAACCGGCATGTACTCACCGGACACTGGCCGCCCGCGGGAGATACCGATACTTCCGAATATTCCTACAAGATTATCGGTTCGGATATTACCGCACCAAACTTCATGCCAAGAAATCCTGTAATCAGAGCAACTGGTAATGATCAGATTGGAATGCTGCTCCTGGCAAGCAATTCCTGGAACGGATATTCGGGATACCTGATGACAAGCAATGGTTATCCCGGGACTAAGATCGTGAGAATGAGACTGTGGAACAAGACGGGGCCCATGAAAAACGTTCCTCTCTCCCTTGAATGGAGGAATACTTTTCCAAGTCCGTTCACAAAAGTTTTTGCTCTTGTGGGTACTGCAGCCTCTGACATCTCAACTCCTTCCACTCACTTTGTTGACAGTTCAGGTTTGGGAAATCAGAAAGGCATAAGACTGAGTCTTTCGGTGCTGTTCCATGGTAAGTATTACTGGGAGCACGGATACATGTCTTCCAGAGACACCGCGGCGGTATATCTGAGAGATGCTGAATTTCCTTACTCCGTAAGAGATTCGGCAAAGGGAATTATCGATTCGGTGACTTTCTCGGGGCTGTTCACATTTTCGAATGCTCCGACAGGAAAATACTACATTGTCGTCCGGCATTTTCAAAGCATCGAAACATGGAGCAGGGAAGGAGGAGACACGCTCAGGGCGAATCAGTCAGTTCAGACTTATGACTTTACAGCGTCCCCGTCGCAGGCGTACGGAAACAATCTGAAACTCAAGGGCGGTAAGTACTGCCTGCATACCGGCGATGTTGACCAGAATGGATTCATAGACGCCTCGGATGCGGCGAAGGTGCAAACAGATTCTCAAATATTGCTCACAGGACGGCATCTTGTTTCTGACCTTAACGGCGATAATGTTGTGAACGGACTGGATGTATTGATTGCCGACAACAGCGCGCTATATTATGTCGGCAAGGTTGTTCCGTGAGGATTGCAAGTGCAACGCCAAGACAGGTATGTATATTCGGGCGAGCCCACCTCCGATGCTCACCGCGTACAATTTAATTCAGATTGATGGAGATCAGAATGAGTTTCATCTCCGGATTATGCCCCGTATTAAATGACTTCGTTATCTGCAAGAACCTGGTTTGCTCTTACAGAAATATCACTTTGAGTAAAATCACGCAAACGATACAAAACCATCCATGTCAGATTTGCATTGCATAAGAAGGTTGTGAGTAGTCAAAAAACGGATAAGACAATGAAATCAGAACACATGTGCAATGATGCCTAACCGTCCGGAAACTCAGACACTGAAAAGAACTGAACCGGAGTGCCAAGTGTAGAAATTGCACATAGCGGGAACATTAACACTTGCGGCAGACATTTGCCTTGCCATCATGTCAAACGCAATTAATGCAGAAGATGAAGAACACAGTTAGAAAGGCTGAGTTCAGGGCAATCTTCCCCGCATTACATGAATTCAAAAGATCATTTCAGTTTCCAGGTGTATTTTGATAATGTTCAGCTCTTAGCTCAATTATTCTTCCTGTCATCAAAATAGATGGATTCAGTGTTAAGCGACTTGTCCGTTGGCCTTACTGTCCCGCCGACAACAATTGCGGCGGAAATGATCAGAAGATTCTTGATTATGTACTGGCCTTCTATTGTCGGTGCATAGGGATATCGTCCAGGCTGAAACGTAACTTCGGGCAGGATGATCAGCGGCAGAAATGTTCCGGCCATCTGCATTGCCAGCAATGCAATTGCAATGCGCTTCGTTCTGTGAAAAAGAAAAGACACACCGATTATCACTTCCCACCAGCCGATGATCTTCAGCCAGGTTTCGGGAGCAAAGAACGGCATCCAGTTTACGGTTGCCAGCACAAGACCTGCCGCAGGTGAAAGTCCGGCGATCTTCAAAGCGCCGAACCATACGAAGATAACCGCAAGTGAGATCTGAAGCGTGCGAACCCCGAATTTCTTCATGGTCCTGGCAATGCCGCCGTCAAGTGAATCTATGTTGAGGCTCATACTCGCTTAGTTAATGACCGGTTGACAAAACTGCCGGTCACAATCGAAAAAATCATGTCCAAAAGTATTCCACCTTCCTGTGCCTGCACATTCTTGTCCAAAACGATTTGCTTACGATTGCCGTCTGCAGCGGGGATTCTATC
>CAZTQR010000140.1:0-4138 GCA_964615795.1 uncultured Ignavibacteriaceae bacterium | reverse complement strand
CTTACGGCCTTATTACTGAAATGAAATTTGTTGCATTGTTGTCGGCTATTGCAATATCAGTCGCGTCAATAGCTTCGTCCCCTGTAAGATCCGTTGCCAGATAACCGGTCGCAAAGTTGTACGCATCGTTATCTATCAGGCCAATGTCCGTGCCGTCAATTGTTCCGTCCTGATTCACATCGCCGCTGTACAGGCAATACTTACTGCCCTTCTGGATCTGGTTTCCGCCGAAGGCTGAGAACTGTGAATTGGAAAAGTCATAGTAGCATTGTCCGTTCACGAACATTATGTTGCCCGCCGCACTCCATGTTTCGATGCTGTTCCTGTGCTTGAGCTCAATGAAGAACGGTTGGTTGTTCGGCACATTGTAAACAAGGGCGTCGCTGTTGCCGCTTTGATTCAGGTAGCATGTTGATTGGTGCAATATGTTGAAAGGAGGAATGTTGCTTCTGAGATAAAGCTGATAGTAATCGCCTTCATGCAGAAGTGTTCCCTGGTCATAGCGTCCTTCTATCAGTGCGGTAAGCCTGAGTGTGAACGGATTGTTTGTAATGATCTGAGCTGGCTGTGACAAGTCCATGCTAAGTATTTCTATCTGAAGATTCTGAAGCGGATCTCCGAGCGTGTTTCCCATCATCATGGCTGAAGTCGGACTTACGAAGACGCCGTAAGTTCTTACATTCCCGCCGCCGTTGTAATGCTGCATCATCATTGTTGCAAATGTCTGCATGGTCTGCTGAGGCATCATGCCGGGAATCGAGTTGAACATCATTACGTCATTGCCCAGTGAAACCCTTATCAGCCCGTTGCCGGTTGCCGGCCCTCCGCTGAATGCAAGGATCGATCCGCCGTTGTCCTTCTTCTTATCGCCCACCTGCTTTCCGTCTTTCTCATTATTGCCGCCCTTTGTCCACCACCATTCCTTCACTTTGATTGCTCCGTTCTTTGTGAAAGTCATCGTTGCTGACCCTCCGGGAGGAATGCTCGTTCCCCAGAAATTGTAATCAGGTGAAGGCGATGTGTGCCTCGTGTTGTCAAAAGTGTGGGATTCGTTCCTGTCCCATTCCACTCCGTTCGATTCAAATGTTACATGCAGGTCGTCAACCGTATCTGTTCCCTTGTTTTCGAATGTGATCTCTCTTACATCTGCATTTGCGCCGTAAGCCAGCATCAGCAGCATCGCGATTACTATTGGAAGTGATTTCATTGTTGTATTCTCCTTATTGAGTTTTTGTTTTTGAATTTTTTGATTGAGTTACTTTACCAGAACCATCTTCATCACTTTCGAGAATGATCCCGAAGTGATCCTGTAGAAATACATGCCGCTTGCAAGGCCGTCAGCCCTGAATTCCGCAATGTGCTCGCCGGCTTCAACGGTGCGGTCAACAAGGGTCCTTACTTCCTTTCCGGCAATGTCATAGACTTTTATTGTTACATTGCCCTGTACCGGCAGTGCATACTTTATTACAGTTGAGGGATTGAACGGATTCGGATAGTTCTGCGACATGCTGAACTCTTCCGGTGTCTGAACGGGATTGTCTGACTCTTCGGAAATGTTGCCGGAGTATGTTTCAAAGATGATCCCGCCTGTCTTGTCAACGTGCATATTGTTTTCGAAGCAGAAGATCTTTGTCCTGAGCCTGGAATCTTCGCCTGCCCATGACAGCATTGCATTGCGTGTTGAAAAGTCACCGCTGTTTGACGTAATGCGTATCTTCGCAATCAGAAGTCCTTCGCGTTTTGAAGCAACCGTCTGAAGATCGCTCTTATCTGCGGGAGCAGGGTTGCATGCAAGCCTGATCATGTTGCCGCTTACGGAAGGATTTCTCGGCCTCAGTGATTCGGGCAGATCCGATCCGGATATCTCACAGCTTAATTTACCGCCCTTAAGCAGTTCTTCATTGAATGTGATGAAATACTGTCCGAGCGAATAAGCAAAGCCGGCGCTCTCTTCGCTCCCCGGACGAAGCGTGATCGTGAATTCAAATGAACCTGCGGATGTAAATGACGGCTCAGAGATCGCCAGTCTGTATGCCGCCGCGTTTCCGTAACTGCTCATTACGAACAGCATGAACAAGGATACCAGAACAGTTAGTGTTCTCATTTTTTGCATCTCCTTTCTTTTACCGCAATCCTCATTGCGGTTTTGGTTTGTTAAGTTCTTGATTGATGACAGTCCGGCCGACTTCCGGGCCGCTGTCTTGTTTTGTGTCCGGATCATTTCTTTCTCCTTTGGTTGATGTTTATTGTTTGTTGATTTGAAGCAAACTTAAGCGCATACTGACGGCGAACCAAAGAGAGTTTTGAGAGTTTTCTCACTGCAACTTGGCAGGGATATTTGCAAAACAGCTCAATACGAGGCACAAATGGCTTTTTTGACTGTTTCTATTCTCACACGCACGGGGTAATTTCTCACATGCAAAACAGCCGGCTGGCGGAGATACTGGCAACATTCAGCAAGGAGGAGTTAAAGGACTTCGGCAAATTCCTGCAGTCGCCTTTCGTAAAGACGCGCAGAAACATCATGCCATTGTTTGAATTGCTGAAGTCGGTTCATCCGGATTTCGCAAAGCTTGATGACAAAGAAAAACTTTTCGGACAGCTCTTTCGCGGTGAGAAGTTCAGTGAAAAGAAGCTTATTAATCTCACGAGCGATCTTACGAAAGAGGCCGAGAACTTCCTCAAGCACGTTGCCCTTGAAAACAGTGAGACCGATTCACTGCTTTTTCTGAGCAAGGGTTACTATGACAAGAAGCTTCTCACACATTCGATGCGCGTACTGAATTCGTTTGAGAAGAAACTTCAGCCGGGATTCTCTCCGGGTAAGGATTACTATGCAAAGCTGAGGCAGTCCGAGTTTCTGAAAGGCGCTTACTTTACGCAGAAGAATGACTTCGGGGGACTCATCGAAACAAAAAAGAGGTACTTCGAAGCATCAGCGGTTCAGTTCATCTTCGATTACATACAACTGTTAAGTTCGGTTGAGACGATCCTCACTACTTACGGCAAGCCCCTCGGCAATAAGTTCATTGAGTCCGTTTTCAGTCTTGTGGATATTGACAAGCTGTTTGCCGAAATAGACAAGAGCAACATCTCCCACAAGTATCTGATCGCACTTCATTACTATTATCTGAAAACGATCACCGAACCGGAGAACAAGGACCACTATTACAGATTAAGGGATGAACTTTACGGCAATCTCGATAAGCTTGATCGTGAGGAGCGTTACATAATATTCAATCAGCTTTCAAACTACTGTCTCGAGGAAGTGAGCAGGAAGAATGAACCGTTCTTCAAAGAAGCTCTTGACGTATGCAGGAAGATGATCGAAAGCGGTTCGTATTCATTTTCGGAGAATGAGTTCATGCAGGTGATGACTTACAGGAACATAATACTTCTTTCCAATGCCGTCAAGGACGACAAGTGGTTTGAATACTTCATAGAGAATCACGGTGAACTGCTGAGTCCCGAATACAGGGAGGGCATGAAGAACTTTGCGCTCGGCAATCTCTGGTTTCTCAAGAAGGATTTTGAGAAGTCGCTTGTCAGCATTTCGAAGATCCAGAACGAATTCTTCCTGTTCAAGTCGGACCTTCGCAACATACTGCTAAAGATCTATTACGAGCTTGGCTACTATGAGCAGGCATATTCCCTCATAGATTCCTACAAACATTTCCTTTCCGGCACGAAGGAAATATCAAAGGAGTACAAAGTTCAGTACGAAGCATTCATTAAGAGGTACGTGCAGTTGCTCAAGATCAAATCAGGCAAATCCCGCGACCTCCCCGCAATGATCCGCAAAGAACTCTCCCGCGAAACCCGCATCGTCAACAGAAACTGGCTGATCGAAAAGGCGGACGAATTTAATAAGTAGTACAGATTCCAACAACTCTCTCTCCCTCCGGGAGACGGCAGGGTGAGGGGTGTGGCATAACAAGTCTCCCTCTCCCTCCGGGGAGAGGGCAGGGTGAGGGGATAATTGCACTCCCAGTCCTTGAATGCCCGCCCTTCTCATTGAAAACCTTCTTTCAGTGACATCGCAGGCGGGGGCCGGGGGGTGGGTGTCTCTCCCCCTCCAGCGGCGAGGTTGTCTCAAATCCCATTGTTGTTGCTTCGATAAGTCTATTGAATTGGAATT
>CAZTQR010000139.1:0-4259 GCA_964615795.1 uncultured Ignavibacteriaceae bacterium | reverse complement strand
TAATCATTGCCGAGGTTTCCGTATGCCATCTCCTCATCGTCCTTCACATTCTTTGTAAGCAGTGAGACGTCATTCAGCACGGTTGATGAACCGGCGACCGAGAACTTCAGATCGTCGAGCTTGTATCCCTGCACTCTCTTTTCACTGCCGGCTCCGCCAAAATGAATCTCCTCGGGTTCATATTCAGACTCAATGCTTTTCCTGTGAAGGTCGAAGTACCTGTGATAGAGCATTGTCCTGTCTGCTCCGGTGTCAAAAGAAAAGACGAGAGTGTCGGAATTTACAGCCACCTCAACAACCGGCGTATAGCCATCCAACGCAAGATTGCTTTTGAATGTGCTTCCCGGTATTGAAGGGACAAGCAGTTCATCACGGGAAAGATGGACCTCCCCCATTTGCATTATCACCGGCAATCCTATTATAGCATCAATGACGTAAACTCCGCCTCCGAACGACAGGGCTTCATCAGGCAAAACAAGAAACAAAACATTCCCGAACTTCATGTTGCCGATCTCAAGCGAGCCTGCGTATGCAAGGCGTGAGTCAACTTTGCCTCCCGTTGCGTTCCCCACTTTCACCGTGCCGTCAAGAAACTTCAGACCATGTTCTCTTGCAACGGATTCCCTGACGGTGGAGAAGTTCGCGCCCGTATCAAAGATCACATCATCTTTATGCCCGTTGATCTTCACTGCAACATTGGAAAGTCCGGCCATGTCTTTTGTTAGGGGAATCTTTGTCTCACCCGAAGAAGAAAATGTCTGCGCAGGCAGATCACGGGCGGCCTTCCAGATAAGCCCCGAATTCAGAATATCTTCAACAGACTTGCTGTCACTGACTTTCCTGCCAATTGCAACCGCTGAATCGGTTGCGGTCTGCGCTGATCTGTAATCAAAGATCCTCACACAGTTCGTGATAAGGCATTCGTAAACCGTGAGAGCCATTGAGTCAGTGAGTGATGCCCTGTGCAGTTCAAGAAGCTTCTTTATTGCAGAGTTCGATTCTCCGGGGCGGTTGAACACGCTTGCCGTGATTGCCTCAAAGTACAGCTTTTGCGCCTCGCTCAATGATGCCGAAAGCTTCAGCTCTCTTTCAAGCCTGAAGAACTGATCTTCCCTGCTGAGCTGAATCAGCCTTGAGAACTCTGCCGCATCCTGCGCAGAAGCAATTATTCCGGTAACCAGAAGCATCAGCAGGAGTAATGTCTTTTTCATATTTCTTTGTATGATTCCGTTAATGTTTTGATATGGATACTTACGCAAAATTACGGAACTCGGTTGCCAAATGCTTTGAGCCGTTGTAAGAATCTTGGGGGTTCTGAATTGCCCTTTGCAGAGTGCTTGAATCAAACAAGAATAGTTACTATTGTAGAAACTGTAAAACGAAAAGCATATCAACCATGAAGAAAAAACTGACACTAAGAATCGATGAGTCTGTAATAGAACTGGCAAAGATCTATGCGTGTAACAGGAAAACAAGCCTCTCCAATCTTGTGGAGAATTACTTAAGGGATCTGACGAATCAAAAAGACAGGAATTCCAGGATGTCGCCCTTGGTCAAGAGCATTTCAGGTGTATTGGACCTTCCGAATGATTATGACCATGAAAGGAATTACAGAAAGTTCCTTCGAGAAAAGTATTCCGGCAGTTAGGGCTTACTTTGACAGCATTATTTCACGAAGTGCATTGTTTGCGAACAGAAGGAAGGCCATTCCTGCAATACTCAAATGAATGAACCGTGAACATGTAATACCAAAGAAGCGCGGGCACCGGATCTCCGCCTTCCTCCGCTTTTTACGCAAAATCTCTCGGACATGATAAGTATATTCGCCGATTGCAACCGGTTATCAATGCCCGGACATTAACATCAATCAACCTTAACATAAGCATATCAAAATGAAACTCGGAGCATTCTCAATCAGCCTCGCGGTAAAGGACATACACGCTTCAAACGAGTTCTATGAAAAACTCGGATTTACAAAACTCGGCGGGAACATTGATCAGAAATGGCTGATCCTCAAGAACGGCGATGCTGTAATCGGCCTGTTCGAAGGAATGTTTGACCGTAACATCATCACATTCAATCCGGGGTGGGATCAGAACGGGCATAACACGGCGGAGTTTGATGATGTCAGGTCAATTCAGAAGAGCCTGAAAGCGGCAGGAGTTAAGCTTGCTACCGAATGCGAGGAGAGCACAGCAGGCCCTGCGCATATAACGCTTAGCGATCCCGACGGCAACTCCATACTGATAGATCAGCACAGGTGATGAGGAGAAGGTTAAGCAGTGCAGGCAAACGCTGTGGCATTTCCAATGCACTTCCATGAAAAGCGCTGACGATCTGAAAGAAGTTGCAAAGCTGTTCCTCCGGCTTGGCTTCACGGCTTTCGGCGGTCCCGCGGCTCACATTGCAATGATGAGGCATGAAGTGGTTGAGAAAAGAAAATGGATGAGCGATCAGCACTTCCTCGATCTCATCGGAGCGACAAATCTGATCCCCGGCCCCAACAGTACGGAGATGGCAATGCATGTAGGCCAGGAAAGGGCCGGCGCCAAGGGGCTGGTGACAGCTGGGCTTTGTTTCATACTTCCCGCAGTTATTATTACGGGAATCTTTGCATGGCTGTATAAAGAGTACGGCTGGCTTCCTGAAGTTCAGCCCTTTGTTTACGGAATAAAGCCTGCGATAATTGCCGTGATACTTGCCGCGATATTTCCGCTTGCCAAAACTTCATTCAAATCAACTGAGCTTTGGATACTCGGAGCGGCGGTGCTTGCTCTTTCTCTTCTTGGCTTCAATGAGATCATGCTGATGTTCGGTGCAGGATTGATAGCAGTTGCAATACATCTGGTCAGGAAGCAGGCAGCAATTCACAGGTTTATTCCGCTTGCGCTGATCCAGATCCCTGATGCGGGATTGTTATCGCCCGCGAACATTAACCTGTTTCTCATATTCCTGAAGATCGGCTCCATACTGTACGGAAGCGGCTATGTGCTTTTTGCATTTCTTGATGCCGAGCTTGTTGCAACCGGAATGCTCAGCAGACAGCAGTTGATAGATGCAATAGCCGTAGGACAATTCACTCCGGGACCCGTGTTCTCTTCCGTCACATTCATCGGATATCAGATAAGCGGCCTGAGCGGCGCGATTGTTTCGACCATCGGGATATTTCTTCCTTCATTTGTCTTTGTAGCATTTCTCAATCCACTTGTAAAGCGCATGAGAAGCTCTGCGTTGTTTGCGTCATTTCTTGATGCGGTCAATGCCGCCTCGGTTGCGATCATCGTTGCGGTTTGCTTTGCAATGGGAAGAGACAGCATATACGACTGGCGCACGGCGCTGATTGCTGTTGCATGTATTGCGATCACATTCGGGTTCAGAAAGGTCAACAGCGCATGGATTGTGGCCGGAGGATCTGTTGCGGGATATCTGCTTTCATTGGTCTGATTGCACCGAAAGTGAGAAGCGAAACCGACATCAGGAAGCTGATTCTCGACTTTGCCGTTAAT
The DNA here is from genome assembly GCA_964615795.1 of uncultured Ignavibacteriaceae bacterium. Lineage (GTDB taxonomy): Bacteria > Bacteroidota > Ignavibacteria > Tepidaquicellales > Tepidaquicellaceae > JADJAH01. Next base: position 753 of record CAZTQR010000139.1, on the reverse strand, counting down.
GATCCCCGCGTGCGGGCAGTGGCGCTCACCGGTTCAAGGGCAGATCCCGGTGCTGTCCGCGATGACCTGCAGGACTTCGACATCCTGTTTGTTGTTGACGAACTCAAAAGCTTCACTGCCGATCACAACTGGACTGCATTCCTCGGAGAGAAGATCATTCAGCAACTGCCCGGTGAAATGTTTTACAGTATGCCTCCCCTGACCGACTCTCCGATATCTTTCGCATATCTGATGCTGTTTGAAGATATGAACAGGATTGACCTGACACTTATTGAGAGCAAATATTTTCTTGACAGCTACAAGCCGGAACACTTTTGCCTGGTATGGCTTGACAAGGATCGGGTTTTTTATGAACAGTCATCTTCAGACAACAGAGATCACATCATCAAACGGCCGGATGAGAAAGAGTTTCTGGACACATGCAATGAATTCTGGTGGGTCAGCACATATGTTGCCAAAGGGCTTTTGAGAAATGAGATCACTTATGCAAAGGGCATGCTTGAGAAGATTGTGAGGCCGATGTTCATGAAAGCTGTTGAGTGGAAAGCAGGAATTGACAACGGCTTCACAGCCGCATTCGGACCTGAAGGCAGGCATTTGAAAAAGCTTGTCCCGGATGAGTTGTATGAAAGGATCATGCACACATATTCCGGATCCTGTATTGATGAGAATTGGAAAGCACTGATCCTCATGGTGGACATCTTCGCGGAGTTAACAGCGGAGATTGCCGCTTCACTGAAATTCAGCATGAAC
>CAZTQR010000138.1:0-4358 GCA_964615795.1 uncultured Ignavibacteriaceae bacterium | reverse complement strand
GGATCGAATCTTTCATATCTTTGCGTGGCGCTGTCGTCACCCTGCATATAAGCGAAGCGGTAATAAAGAGATGGTTTCAGGAACCATTTGTTCATATCCAATCCTGCACCGACATAGTATGCATTTGATCTCATATCCGCCGAGCGATGTGACTGGAACGCATACTCTGATTTCACGAACAACCCTGTGCCGGCAATGTCTTTCAACCATAGTTTTGGATTTATGATGTACATTCCCTTCTTCGGGATCTTTCCTGCAGGCGTAGTGTATTCAGAAGACCCGGAAGGTATGGTTATGTAACTGATACCAGCATCTATGGAATTGTTATCATTGTATGAGAATGTTCCTCCCGCATAGTTTGTGTTCGTTTGCTTGTCTTTGAACAACTCTTCAGGTTCAAGGAAGAAGCCGTCAAGATTGAAAGAGCCGAACTGTGTTCTGATCACAGCCGTCTTCTGAAATGCTGTCCTTGAATTGAGATAGACATTGCCCCGGTCTCCGGCATTTGCTGACCCGGAGTATTTGGAAATGAGAAAGCCGTCATTAAGCTGAAAGAACTGTCTGCCGAAAGATGCATCAATGTTGATGTTCTTTTTCTTCCCAAGCCTTGCGCCGAGCAATCCTGCATACATTCTTTCAGCATCAATGAAGATCGTGGATCCTTTCGAGTAGATATCCGTGGTATTCCGACCTGAGACTAATGCGGATGCTGATCCGTAAGCGTAGAAATTTGAATTTCCCAACTGCCATATCCCCGCTAATCCAAGCTCTATGTAGGATTCTCCCCAAAAGCGAACTCCTTCAACTGCGGGATCATCGGCAATCGGATTGCCCTTAGTGAATTCCGGACCCTTGGCAAAAAGTGCATTGCTCTCATTGAATAGTCCGGCTCCGCTATTTAGGATGATCATCAGCTTGGAGTAGCTTGTTTCTGTAATCACCGGAAAATCCCTCAGCGATCTGGAGTGAAGCATACCCTTCTTTCCGTCAATTGACTTGCGCTCACCTTCTGCCAGAAAATAGACATTGATCACAATAATGACGGGTGATCCCGGTTCTGAATTGAAAACTTCATAGCTGGCGGTCTTAACTTCCGGTTGTTTCTCTATTGTGTTGATTGCAAGGTCCATTACCAATTGCCTGAAAGCACTTCCGGGCCGAATGTCAAATGCCCTGTAAAAGGCATCTGTCTCCAGAGAATCCGTAAGTACAGACTTCTCATTCTTATGCAGAATGATAATGACGGAACGAATGGGTAATCCCTCACTCAACTCGGGAGAAACTCTTACACCGGGATTATCCTTCCCGGCATCCTGCGCACTGACCTGCAATGTTGCATTGATGCATGACAAAAGGATAAGGAAATATTTCAGAAGCGATGGCTTAATATGACTTATGTTCATGAAGTTTTACGAATTTCTCAGGAAGCGTCTGAAACGCTTCCTGTCCCGAGTGAGATTGAATGACTTTTTATTCTGTTGGCATTTTGCTTTTGAAAGAGCCGCCCCCGTCAATGCGAAGATCAATCCCGGTGATCCATTCAGCTGCATTACTCATCAGGAACATCATTCCGTAGGCAATCTCAATGGGATTTCCCCGGCGCTTCATAACGAACGAATTGGAAAGTGTTTCAAGCATTTCCTTTGTGTAACCTGCTTTGAGCGTGGACTCGCCGTTATCAACGGAGCCAATCAACACTGTATTGAAGCGCACTTTGGGGCCGGAAACAACCGCCATGCTTCTCACCATGTTCATCAGTCCCGCCTTGGCAGTGCTGTACTCAATGAACTCAGGCGAGGGAGTGACTCCCACCATCGAGCCCGAAAATATGACCGATGCATTATGCTCCTTTTCGAGATAAGGCATGCATAGTTTTGTGAGATTGTATGCGCCTACTGTATTGAGCATATATGACTTCACCATCTTTTCTGAATCAGATCCCCATAACGGAGTTGATTCTCCCCAGCCGACATTATTTATGAGACCGGATATTTTGCCGAATTTTGCTATAGTTGCATCTACAAGTGCACGGAGTTGAGATTCATCTGTTGCATCTGTTTTGATCCCCAATGCTTCTTTGCCGGATTCTTTTGCGATATCACCGGCCACTTTCATTGCACCTTCCTCGTTGATGTCTGAGATGACTACATTTGCGCCCAAAGACGCAAACAGATGTCCCGCCGCACTGCCGATAGCACCGGCCGCACCTGTTATTATGATTGACTTCCCGTCAAACGAGAAGAGTTTATCAATGTTTGACATTATATTTTTCTTAGTTGATTGTTGAATGATTGAATTTGCGGTTAGTCTGTCAATCAAGAGTTTGAATTCCACCGCCGTTGACAAATAGCACTTGTCCGCTAACCCACTCGGATACCGGGGCGGCAAAGTACAGAACCGCACCTGAAATATCGGCAGGCTCACCAAGCCTCTTTATAGGTGTATGTTCAAGCATCTTTGATTCAATTTCAGGGGTCAGAACAGAAGCCAGCGCCGTAGTCTTTGTTGCACCGGGCCCCACTGCGTTCACTCTTACTTCAGGACCGAAATCCATTGCAAGGTTACTCGTCATGTGGTTCATAGCCGCCTTTGAAGCGGCGTAAGCGCTCATGTTCGGGCTCCTGTTTATACTGCTCATTGATGTGATATTGATTATGCTTCCGTATCCATCCTTTTTCATGTGAGGCACACACAATTGAGAAAGTCTCCATGCGCTGAATACATTCAATTTGAACACCCATGCAAAATCATCTACCGTAATCTTAAACGGATTTTCCTTTCCACCTCCCCCGCCTCCGGCATTGTTGACAAGAATATGAATGCCTCCAAGTTCATCGGCTGTCCGCTCAGTTAGTTTGACCAGATCTTCATCCTTTGTCACGTTGCACTCTACGGCAATTGCCCTTCCTCCCGCAGAATTAATTCCTTCCGCCACAGCTTCTGCATCAGCAAGTTTTAGATCGCTGACTGCCACCGAAGCGCCAAACTCTGAGAGCATTTCACAGCAGGCCTTTCCGATGCCGTTGCCGCCGCCCGTTACAATAGCGGTCTTGCCATTTAAGTTGAAAAGTTTGTCTTTGTTCATGATATTGATTTTTGTGTTTATTGATGCCCGTTGTCTGTTTCATACAAGTGTAACGGCGGTTATGCCGACCTTTCGGGTAATTTGTATTTATACAAAAATAAAAAAATTTTTTTTTCTTTACAAAATTCTTTTTTACTTATTTTTGTATCGTATGAACATTAAGAAGGGCCAGAATACCAGGCAAACAATACTCGACAGTGCCAGGCAGATTTTCAACGAGAGAGGCCTGAATATCACACTCGAGAAGATCGCCGCGGAAATGGGACTCACAAAGAGCCGCATAACCAATCATTTTGCAACAAAGGAATCTTTGTTCCTTGCAATCCTCCGCGATTACGAGGAAAGCCTGGCCAGGTGTGCTGAGGAGATCGGACTTGCTGAAGCGCTGGAGCTTTCCGAACTGGCAGAAGGCTTAAGCGCTGTAATGGATGTTCAATACCAGTACCGGTGCGGGATTGCATTTGTGGCAATGGTTACACACTCTCAGCATGAATTGCACAGGCACATAAGCGAAAACTATAAAAAGAATGTCAGGAGCATTATGCAGCGGACAGGGAAGATGGTTGATCTCGGCATTCTGAAACCGGAAATTCTGAACGCATCAAATTTCAGCATATTTGTTTTCCAGTACACAAACATTCTAACCAATTGGGTAGTAAATCTGGAACTCTATGACTTAGAGCACGGGTACTCAAAGATGAAACCGGTTTATCTCAATGCCGCTTTGTCGTGTTTTAAACCTTTCCTCACCAAGAAGGGGGAAAAGCAATTTAGTGAAATTGACTTCTGGCAGACCAGCAAGTCCGTTAAGATGCAGAAGAGAAGGTCTTCAGGTACTCAGAATTGACAGGGCTGTCCGTTTCCGGTGCAGGCAATTGTTAGTATCCATGTAGTTACCCGCGGGTATTTATAGCACCTTTAGCTGTTCTGCAATTTATCTCGAATGATCTGCTCCGCCCACATACGCTTTTCCAGCCGGGCATCCGGCCCCTATCTCCAAGTCTCTTTCCGGGTGCAATTTGATAACCGTGATTTACTTTCAGGATGCGGCACTGGTGGTTCATTCATTTTGAAGATGCTTTGGCCACGAATGCACGCATGAACAAGATCAGTTGTGCATTCCAATGAATTCAATTCAATGGAAGAAGTTATTCGTGTATTCGCGGCTGACTTGCTCCTGCTAAGGAAAGAGCTTTGGCCACGAATGCACGAATGAACAAGATCAGTTGTGCATTCCAATGAATTCAATACAATGGAAGAAGTTATTCGTGTA
>CAZTQR010000137.1:0-4610 GCA_964615795.1 uncultured Ignavibacteriaceae bacterium | reverse complement strand
CCGCCTGACCTGTTCATTTCATAAACGCCCGCATACTTCTGAAGCTGATCGCCTGAGACAGCAATGGATTGCGGGTCATCGTGATCAATGCCCGCAAGCATGACAGCAACTTTGTCCGCAAGAGGTGTTGGATTGACTGACATATTGTTTGAGAGCGCGGCAACATAGATCTTCTTTTCGGGTATCCTCACGGCTTCGCTGAGAAATCCGTCTATTGCCCCGCCGTGAAAGATGAACTTCTCTCCGTTAAGTTCCGTAACTGCCCAGCCGTATCCGTAGTTTGAGACGAGCCCGTCCTTCATCACAAACGGGATCCATGCTTTCTCAAGGAGCTTTCCCGGGATCAAAGGGAAATTGTAAAGAGATGCATCCCACTTTGCAAGGTCGTCAACATTTGATATTACATCTCCCGCGGCAACAGGCCAGCTCCAGTTTATGTCCATTGATTGCTTCAGCGAGTTCTCGTCTCCGGGTTCATAGCCCTTTGCCATTTGCTGTGAAGGCGCATTTCCTGTTCCCCCGATATATGTGTTACTTAGCCCGAGCGGCGCTATCAGCTTTGACGAAACAAACTCGCTGTAAGGCATTCCCGAGATATTCTCTATGATCTTTGCAATAAGGGTATAGCCGGAATTTGTATAACTCCAGTCTTCAGACGGCTCAAACATCAGAGGCTCATTTTCGAAGAATGAAATTATCTCCTGCGGAGTTACATCATTTGTGTAAACATCCATGAAGCCCTTCAGCTCCGTAAAACTCGGAATTCCCGAGGTGTGGGTCAGCAGGTTTTCAATTGTTATTCGCTTGCCGTGTGAATTGTATCCGGGAAGAAACTTCGTAATGTCATCATTAAGAGCAAGCTTGCCGTCGTTCACAAGTATAAGCAGGCATGCGGCCGCAAACTGTTTCGACATTGAACCGATCGGCATAAGAGTTTCAGGCGTGAGCTTTGTCGAAGTACCCATGTCCGACATTCCTATGCTTCTCCTGTAAACAGGCTTGCCGTCAACAGTAACAATGAATGAGATTCCCGCCTGATCATCCTTATATGTCGCATTAAGGATGCTGTCTATGTAGGATGTTTCCTCAACGGATAACGATTGAGCAAATGCAGTGCATGTTGTAAGCATTATGCAGATAAGTGTTGTGATTATGTACTTCATTATTTGATTAGTTGATTGGCGAATGCGAAAGTCCGGAGCTGCAACGGAACTTCCGGGCTTTTGAAATTACGAATGCCGGACGCAAAAAGATTCATGCTGATGAGTGTGAACTCTTGACGGAAGTCACAGGCAATTGCAGAACCGGCAGAAACAGTAAGGACTGTTCTGCCGGAATTTTTTTCAAGATCGAAAAATGATGAACGGAGACTACCTGTTCTTTCTGTATGAGTAGGCTGAAGTGTATTTGCTCTTCTTGCCCGTACTGCATTGCCTTTTCAGCTCAAAATACAGTTTCTTGTAATTGACCCTGCTCTTTTTATAATGGGCTTTCTTTTTACTGCTCTTTCCTGCGGCATAGAGCTTCTTTTTCTTGAAGGACTTCTTGTGAGAGATCTTGACAACCTTGTTGTCAAGCGCCTTTAACTGTTTCTCAAGATTGTCGTACTTCTGCTTTACGATCTCGATGTCCTGAGAGAGGTCAAGGTTCTCTTCCCTCATTTCTTTGACAAGCTTCTGCCCCCGGATATTTTCTGCGGTTGAATTATACAGCAAGTATCCGAGAACAGCGGCGAGGCACATCATAAATGTAAATGAAAACTTCTGCGCCTTTGTGAGGCCTTTCAGGAGACTCATTGCTCCTCCTTTCGGGGTTGGTGGTTGTTTTGAATTGTGACTTGTGCAAACTTACCTGATACGATTCTAAATTTCAATCATTGAAACGCGGCACACAGGCCCGGCGGCAGATGCTCCTATGGAAGTTTCTGTAACGTATCCTCTTGCCAACGACGCTCATGATGAAGTGAGAAACGGACACACAGCTCAATGACGGGCCGATGAAAATTAAACTTCCCCCTGCTTCCGGTCCGGTAAATGAATGTATTGCGGTTTGCAGCATATTGCATAGAATTATTGCATGCAAAGAACCATCTTTGCAAAAATTGATTTCAAAGAAAAGAGGACGGAAGATGAAATTCTCGGAAATGACCTATGTAAGGCCGGATATTGAAAATACCGTAAAGAGGTTTGAAGATCTCATAAGTTCGTTTGAGCATGCAGGCACTTTTGAAGAAGAGAAAGCGGTCATAGAGCAGGTCACAGAATTGCGTATGGAGTTTGAGTCAATGAAGTCGCTTGCCGCAATTAACTACTCCAACGACACTAATAATGTCAGTTTTCAGAAGGAGCAGGATTACATGGATGAATCTCAACCCCTTTATGAAGAATGTCTGACGAAGTACTGCAAGGCGCTTGTCAACTGCCGCCACATCAGTGATCTAAAGAAGCATTACGGTGATTATCTTTTCAAGCTGGCGGAAATGAAGGCAAAGACAACGAATCACGAAGTTATTGAGGACCTTCAGCAGGAGAATCATCTCGGAAGCCAGTACATGAAGCTGAAGGCTTCCGCAAAAATTATGTTCAGGGGTGAAGAGAAGAACCTGCAGGAGATGGAGCCGTACATGGAATCTGAAGACAGGGAAACGAGGAAGGAAGCATTTCATCTTTACTGGAAGTTCTTTGAGGACAATGCCGGGGAATTTGACATGATCTATGACAAACTTGTTTACCTGCGAAACGATGTTGCCGCAAAACTCGGGTACAGGAATTTTGTTGAGCTCGGGTACAACCGAATGAGCCGCGCTGACTATGACAAAAGCATGGTGGAAGGATTCCGGAAAAGCATTAGGGACTACATTGTCCCGCTATCGTTGAAACTGAGGGAAAGGCAAAGGGCCAGGCTTGGTGTTGACGAGTTAATGGTATATGATCTTTTCTGCCAGTACACTACAGGAAACTCTCATCCGAAAGGTGATCCCGAGTGGATCCTTAAGAACGGTGAAAAGATGTACGACGAGCTTTCGCCTGAAACTTCCGAGTTTTACCGGTACATGATGGACAATGATCTGATGGATGTTATCAGCAGAAAAGGAAAGGCCGACATGGGTTACTGCGATTACATTCCGCTTTACAGGAACCCGTATATCTTTGCTAACATGAACGGGACAGATGATGACATAACAGTACTCACTCATGAAGCAGGTCATGCGTTCCAGTCTTACCGCAACAGGGACTTCAATGTATTCGAGTATATGCTTCCTTCATATGAAACAGCGGAGATCCATTCCATGAGCATGGAATTTATCACATACCCGTGGATGGATCTGTTTTTTGAGGACGATACTGAGAAGTTCAAATACACGCATTTGTGCAACACCGTTCATTTCCTTCCTTACGGCGTGCTTGTTGACGAATTCCAGCACTGGGTCTATGAAAATCCGGAAGCAAAGCCGGATGATAGAAACAAAAAGTGGAGAGAGCTTGAAAAGATATACATGCCGCATTTGAACTACGGAGACATTGAGTATCTTGAATCCGGCAGAAGGTGGCAGAAACAAGGTCACATATACGAATCGCCGTTCTACTACATTGATTACTGCCTTGCACAAATATGCGCGTTCCAGTTCTGGAGCAATGCGATCCATAACAGTTCCGGCTTCAGCGAATATCTCAGAAAGTATATTGAAGTGTGCAACATCGGCGGGAGCAGATCATTTCTGAATGTACTGAAGAGCACCGGACTCGAGTCGCCATTTGATGCCGGTGTGATAAAGAGACTTGCCGGCGAGATCGAAAGCTATCTTGACAGTGTGGATGATAAGTCTCTTTGAAGATCAATTCACGGAAGGCCGGCTACAGTCTAACATTGTTTGTAATCCGCTGATGGGAAGACCGTAACTTATCTCGGGACTTCTCGGCGAGAAATTGCTTTTGGTTCTGTGTATGTTGATTCAAGCAAGCGGCATCAGTCTGAGCAGTCCCGAAAACGATTTGTGTTTTCGGGACTGCGTCGCGATGAGTCAACAAAAGTTCACACTTCATCAATGGCTCATCACGCAACGTCGCACTTCGTCTCGTCCCAATAACGCTTTGCGTTATCGGGACTGCTCAGTGTGAGGTTGCTTGTGGTTCAGTGTACATTGATTCATGCAAGCGGCATTTGCATTAGCAGTTCCGAAAACGATTTGTGTTTTCAGGACGCGTCGAAGACGGCGCCGCGGGGGAGCATATGGCGTGTCTTCAGCGCAACGTCGCACTTCGTCTCGTCACGAAATCGCTTTGCTCTTTCGGGACTGCTTAGTTTGACGTTGCTTGTAGTTCAGTGTTCGTTGATTCGTGTAAGCGGTGTCTGTCTGGGCAGTCCCGAAAACGATTTGTGTTTTCGGGACGCGACGAAGACGGCGCCGCGTGGGCACATATCTTCGCAAATAAATTCGAGTACGGAGCAGTTATTCTTGAGTACGGAGCAGTTATTCTTGCGTACGGAGCGGTTATTCATGAGAACGGAGCAGTTATTCTTGAGTACGGAGCAGTTATTCTTGAGTACGGAGCAATTATTCTTGAGTACGGAGCAATTATTCTTGAGTACGGAGCAATTATTCTTGAGTA
>CAZTQR010000136.1:0-4693 GCA_964615795.1 uncultured Ignavibacteriaceae bacterium | reverse complement strand
TCCAATGACCAGATAATGTTCAAGCCCCCTGATGACATAGAGATCAGTAAGGGCGATGCGGCGATAATCATAAGTTCTCCGGAAAAGAGGCTTCAGCTCGAAGGCCGTCAATAACAGACACCTTGAGCAAACTTCTCACTCATCCTGTCATTTGTGTTAAGAATTTTTAACATACTTGACAATTTCGTTATTTCAACAGGCGGGAATCTTTTCCCTTTACACAAAAGTTAAACATCCCATTATCATAAATCGAAAAAATGAAAAATGCCGACTGACTTATTACTTTGGATAGGTTTCTCCGTATTCCTGATCATCATGCTGGCCCTTGATCTTGGTGTGTTTCACAAGGAGTCGCATGTTGTTGAATTCAGAGAAGCAATGATCTGGAGCGGGATCTGGGTGGGCCTGGCCGTGCTCTTCAATATAGGCGTATTCTTTTACTTTGGTGAAGTGAAGGGACTCGAGTTCATGACAGGCTACCTTGTTGAGAAATCACTCAGCGTTGACAATGTCTTTGTAATTGCGCTGATATTCACATACTTCAGCGTACCCAGGCAGTATCAGCACAGGGTGCTCTTTTGGGGCGTGATCGGAGCGCTCATCATGCGGGCAATCCTGATCGCCGTCGGGGCTACGCTTATAAGGGAATTTGCGTGGATCATCTATATATTCGGCGCATTCCTGGTCTTCACCGGAATAAAGATGTACTTTCAGAAAAACGAAGGCATTGACCCTGACAAGAATCCGGTCGTAAGGTTCTTTAAGAAATTCATACCGGTCACGGACGAATACAATAAGGAGAAGTTCTTCCTCATAAAGAACGGAAAGAAGTTTGCAACTCCCCTTTTCATAGTTCTGCTCATGGTAGAAACAACCGACCTGATTTTCGCCGTTGATTCGATCCCTGCCATATTTGCGATCACGCAGGACCCGTTCATTGTCTTTACTTCGAATGCATTTGCGATATTGGGCCTCAGGTCACTCTATTTCGCACTGGCAGGTGTAATCTACAAGTTCTATTACCTGAAGGCGGGGCTTTCGGTCATACTTGTGTTTGTAGGTGTAAAGATGATGCTGATAGACATTTTCAAGATCCCGATCGGAATCTCGCTTGGATTCGTTTCGCTTGTGATCCTGATCTCGGTGATCGCATCAGTGCTCAAGAACAGGAAGCTCGGCGGAAACGCCAATGTGGCCTGACATAGCTGAAGATGTGTTTATGGATTCGGAGAGCATGGATAATTTCACTCCATGCTCTTCCTGAATCTCAGCGAACTCAATAGAAGTATCACCACCCCGATCGCAAACATTGCAGAAAGCTCTTGCCAAAGATCCTGAATCATCAGACCTTTGAGAACGATCCCCCTGATTATTACGATAAAGTACCTTAACGGAATTATGTAGGTGACATACTGAATTGCCGGCGGCATATTCTCGATCGGAAAAGCAAATCCGGAAAGAAATATCATCGGCATGATCACGAGGAAAGCTGAGGTCACCATTGCCTGCTGTTGAGTCCTGGAAATGGTTGACACAAACAGCCCGAGCCCGAGTGTTGACAGCATGAATATCAGCGCCGAAAAGAGAAGCAGAAGCATGCTTCCTTTCACTTGAATGCCAAACCAGAATATCATTACGGATAATACGAGGATGACAGCAACAAAACCGACTATCATGAACGGCAGAAGCTTGCCCAGTATGATCTGATACGGCTTCACGGGAGTAACGAGTAGCTGTTCGAGCGTGCCTATCTCCCTTTCCTTCACAACCGCAAGCGAGGTCATTGTAACTGTTATGATGATCAGAACAAGCCCGACAATTGATGGAAGCATGAACTCTCTTGTGGTCAGGTTCGGATTGTACCACACTCTCGTCACGGCTTCAATGCTTCCTGCCGGATTCACTTTCAACCCCTTGCGTTCTATCCTTTCAGTAAAAATGTCTTTGCTGTAAGCCGATGCAATTGACATGACATACCCTGCCGCAATAGAAGCCTTGTTTCCGTCTGAGCCATCGAAGATCACCTGCACGTTGGCCGTTTTTGCAAGTCTGAGGTCGGATTCAAATCCGGATGGGATAACGATTGCAATGAGTGCGCTTCCATCATCTATTAATCTTTCGACCTCTTCGTAATTGCCCGGATATCCTGTTACAGTGAAGTATCCCGATCCGCTGAACTTTTCTGCAAGTGCCCGTGAAGACTGTGTCATGTCGCGATCGAGAATGACCGTCCTTATTTCATTAAGGTCGCGGTTTGCGGCATAGCCGAGAAACACAAGCTGAATGATGGGTGCTATGAGAACAATGCCAAACATCTTCGGATCCCTTATGAACTGCAGAAACTCCTTCTTCATAAAATCTTTGATCGTCTTCATATTGCAGACGACCTCCTTATCCTCACAGTCGATACTGTGATCAGTATTCCCGCAAAGACAAGCAGATACAGGACCTGATCTGCAAATGTCGAGAACGGAGTGCCCTTGATCATGATGTCACGAAGTATCACAATAAAGTACTTTGACGGAGTGACATACGAAAGGAGCTGTATTACCCCGGGCATGCTCTCTATCGGGAATATGAATCCCGAGAGTATGACAGTGGGAAGCTGTGATGCGATCTGCGAGATCTGAAATGCCACCTGCTGAGAATCTGCAACAGTGGAAATGAAGATGCCCATGCTCAGGGTGGCCAGAAGGTAGCATGATGTGCCGATGAACAGATGCAGATAGCTTCCTTTTACGGTGACGCCGAAAAACAGATAGCCCATCAGCACCATGGAAGCGGCTATGATGAGTGAGACTGTGAGATAGGGTATGATCTTTCCGATTATCAGTTCCAGCGAGCCAACGGGCGAAACCCTTATCTGCTCAATCGTCCCGAGCTCCTTCTCCCGCACAAGCGATATGGAAACAAGTATGACGGATATTACTATCAGTATCATTGCAACAAGTCCGGGGATGAAGAACTGAGTTGTGTCCAGGCTTTTGTTGTACCAGAACTGCGGCTCAATATTCAGGGGATTTTCTATTCTGACAGGGCTTCTAACCGCAATGAAATCCGCAACTGTTATTTGTGAGAAACTCTGCACAGCGGCAGTTACATAGCTTTGGATAACGCTTGCTGTGCTCGCATCCATTCCGTCTATCAGAAACTGGATCCTCGCATTTTCCTTTCTTTCAAAATCCGATTCAAACCCGGCGGGTATGACAACCGCGCACTGGATCTTTCCTTTGTTGAGAAGCTTGTCAGCTTCTTTCTCATCTTCGAGACGGTAAGCAATTGTAAAATATTCAGATGCATCCAGAGATGCGGCAAAGTCCCGCGAAAGTTTGGTGTTGTCACGGTCGAGAACGCCAAGTGAAATGTCGTTGATGTCCAGCGTAACAGCATAACCGAACATGATCAGCAGAAACACCGGCAATGCAAAAATTATCAGCAGGCTTCTCTTGTCTCTCCTTATCTGCAGGACCTCCTTAAGCGATATTTGAATTATCCTTCTAATCATTCTCTATCGTCTCAAGGAAAACATCTTCAAGCGACGGAAGCACCGGCCTGATGCTCCTTACGCTTATCCCGTTTGAGGTGAGATACTCTCTCAGCGCATCGGCGGATTCCTTTACGCCTCGCGACTTGCCGCTGAGAGAAGCATGAAGCGCGCTTCCGAAGATGGAGGCATTCTGAACAAGTTCGCTGGACGAAAGCAGTTCATAAGCGCGGTAAACATCATCCGCATCAATGAACAGCATTCCGTTGCGGATAGTATTCTCCTTCAGTTCCATGGGACTCCCCTCCGCCACAATCTTTCCCGCATCAAGAAGCACGATCCTGTTACAGAACTCAGCTTCGTCGAGATTGTGAGTAGTTACAAATACGGTTGTACCGCCTCCGGAATAGTCGTTTATCAGATTCCAGAAATTTCTTCTCGACACAGGATCAACACCGCCCGTCGGCTCGTCAAGAAAGACAACAGCAGGCTCATGGATCACAGAGCATCCAAGCGCAAGCCGTTGCTTATAACCGACGGAAAGCTGGCCCGCCAGCGACTTCCGCCTTTCGGTAAGCCCGGACATTTCCAGAACCCAATCCTTTCGCGATTTCAGCTTATCACCGCCGAGTCCGTATATGCCTCCGAAAAAATCTATGTTCTCCTCAACTGTAAGGTCCGTGTAAAGAGAAAATTTCTGTGACATATATCCGATGTTCTCTTTCACTTTCTCCGTATCCTTAGCAATGTCATATCCGCTGACTTTCGCATCTCCCGCGGTGGGCGCGATTATTCCGCAGAGCATCCGGATCGTTGTGGATTTTCCCGAACCGTTTGCGCCAAGGAAACCGAACACCTCTCCTTTTTCCACATGAAAGGATATGCTGTCAACGGCAGTGAACTTCCCGAACTTCTTTGTAAGCCCCTTTACTTCAATCGAGTTCATCACAATTGTTATGAGATATCGTTGGACTGTCAGTATTGCGAAGAGGATACTGGAGGGATTTCATTCGGCTCAGTACAGAATTATGCCGCACGACTTTTTGAGAGCTATCAGAGACAGCCGGAGGTCGATCATTGCGAATGCGTAGTTTCTCCTTGCAATGAAAAGCGAAGTTTCCGCATCCGCAAGCTCAGTGCTTGTGGAAAGCTGTACGTCATACTTCTTCAGCACTTCATCATAGCTCTGCTGTGCAAGCCTTACGGAAA
>CAZTQR010000135.1:0-4762 GCA_964615795.1 uncultured Ignavibacteriaceae bacterium | reverse complement strand
AATCTGCCGGCAGTTCAGTAAAATCTATCTCGGAGATCGGGAATACGATAAGGTCATCTGACGAATTCACCGGATTGCCTACAACGCTCACATTGATCTCCCTTCCGTCAATGTATTCCTCAATGAGTGCGGGCTGTCTGTGCTCATCAAGAATATATTCGATCCTCTGCTTGAGTTCCGAATTGTTGTAAACCACCGACTTGTTCTCTATCCCGATGCTTGCGTCCTCGCGGCTCGGTTTGACTATCAGCGGAAATTTGTCCCTTAGTCTTGAGTAGCCGTCTGCCATGTAATCAGCGGAATTTGAACACACATAATGCGCCGCGGTCGGAATGCCGTAAAAGTTGAGAATCTCCTTGACGCGCCACTTGTTCAGCGCAATGCCGAGCGTTAGCGCCCTTGAGCCGGTGTAGGGTATCTTAAGAAGTTCAAACAGAGATGCAATGTTCATCTCCTGTGTCGGGTCGCCGTCAAGCGATTCGCACAGGTTGAATATCAGGTCAGGGGTATCGTTACGGAGTTCATCAATGAGTTTGTAAACGTCAAGCGCGACCGGAATGATGCGGGTTTGATGGCCTGTAGGCTCAAGCGCTCTCTGCACGGACTTCAGTTCGTCAAGAACTCCGTACTCGCTCATGTCTATCGGCTCCTCAACCTTTTCAATGTCGGTTACACCGTCATCGTAGATCTTTCCTGTCGCATACTGAAGCGGGTCGTTATATATGAGGTGGATCTTCATTCAGCGGCCGGCGGTTTCGGTTCTCCTGACGGCTTCGTTCAGGACAGCATTGATCATTGCTTCGTAATCCAATCCCGCATGCCTAGCCGCCTTCGGATAGCATGAGTTGTCGGCAGGGTCAGGCAGAATCCCGGGGAGCGGATTAACTTCAACAATGTTAGGAACATTATCCGCATCAAGCCTTACATCAATCCTTGCCCAGTCGCGGATCCGCAATGCCTTGTATGCGTTGAGGCAGACTTTTTCGATCGCGGAATAAAGCGAGGAGGAAATCTGCGCGGGACAGCTGAATATGTCAAGCTTGTTTTCACGCGTGTCGAAGAACCACTTGACTTCGTATGAATAGATCTTATTGAATCCTTCCGGCACCGAATCAAGATTGATCTCAACAATCGGCAAAACCCTTGCGGATGTGCCGTTGCCGAGCATTGCCACCGTGAACTCCTTTCCGGGAAGAAAGTCCTCGACAATTGACTGCTGGCCGTAACATTCCCAAATCCTTTCAACTTCATTCTTCAGCTCATCCGGGCTGTTCACCACGCAAGAGTTGTATATTCCCTTGGAAGAACCTTCATGAAGAGGTTTCACAAACTTGGGATAGCGGCTGTCATCTTTATGCTCTCCGTCTGTAATGAAGAACTTTGCATTGGGAACGCCGTAGTAAGAAAGGATCTCCTTGCATCTTGATTTGTCGTGGCAGATACCGATGGTTATCGAATCGCTTCCGGTAAAAGGTATTCCGAGAAGTTCAAGCATTGAAGGTATATGGGATTCTCTTGAAGCCCCGCCGAAACCTTCAGCAACATTGAAGATGAATTCTTGCTTAAGTTCCGAAAGCTTGCCGAATGCCTGCGTGTCCGCTTCGATGAGGTCAACTTCATGCCCTCCTTGTTCAAGCGAACTGCGGATGGCGTCAATAGTTTCGAATGAATCCCATTCGGCGAAAGTGTCATCAATTCTTTCCGGATAGTTCCTTACCAGATTCTCGTCAATGTATCTGGCGACGGGAGAACTGCTCAAGGCAAGTGCATCTTTCGATGCGCTTCCATCTTCTTCAGCTTCCTTCTTAATGTTGTAAGTGATTCCTATCCGCAAGTGTTGAAGCTCTTTGCTTCTTTAAATTTTTTGCAAATATAACATTATAACTTTGTTTGTCAATAAGCCCGCATCCGTATATGCATTTGTTAATTCACTTTTTAATGCCGGGCAACTCTGTCATCTTGAGCTGTGGTTTCTCACGGCACTTCAGCCAACAGTGAAAGGGTGACCGGACCTGTGCGGTGAAAAGAAAAAGAGGTCTCCGGAAACTGATCCCGGAAACCTCTCAAGTCTTAATGCTCCGAAAAACTCAGACAAGATTCTTAAGGCCTTTGAGCTTGAATGCAAGCATCATGTACAGTATCCCTGAAACTATCGCAAAGGCGCCGAGCACCATGATGATCGCATTTGCCGAACTCACAACATTAAAGAACAGCACAAGAGCAAAGATCACTGACAATACGCCGCTCACGATTGCGATCCATTCGTTCTGAATTATCTTCCTCAGTTTGATTGCGTAAACGATCTGTAGTATTCCCGAGATCAAAGCCCAGAATGCAATGAAATAAACAATTGACGACAGGACAAATCCGGGCGCAAAAATGAAAAGTAAACCTATTGCAAGGTATATGAGCCCTTCGAGAACTCCTCCGAACTTTCCTTCGTCCTTAGAGAATATCGAACCGATGATCGTGAAAATTCCTCCAAGCACAGCCACTATGCCAAGATAGAGAAGCAATGATACGAGCACAATTCCGGGGCTGAAAAGCGCAAGCAATCCAAGTACGATCAGGAGAATGCCTCTTATCAGCAGGTACCACCAATGTTTTTGTATGGCTTCGATCATAGCAGTATTGAATTAAGTTAGTGAATGTCTTCAGTGCAAATTAACAAAATTATTACTGAGATATTTGTAAAATGTTGATGTACGGACTATCGCAATTAAGATGCCATCAGCTCCGTAATTCAGGAAACATTCTCATGAATGAACATCACCCCGGATCTGATCAGGCCTTCTTCGATCCGGCAATGCTCCGGAAAAACTCAGATCTCTGCAATGCACTTAAGTTCAATTGCGATCGGCGTCGGCAGTGACTTTATCTCCACGGTCGTTCTGCATGGCTGATTGTCCCTGAAGTACTCTGCATAGATCCTGTTGTAAGCAGGAAAGTCGTCCTTCATGTTTGTGAGAAACACAGTCACGTCAATCAGCTTATCCCATGACGACCCCGCTTCCTCAAGAATGTATCTGACATTGCGGAACACCGAATGACACTGCGTCTCTATATCGTACGAGATGATGTTTCCGTTGCCGTCAAGCTCAACGCCGGGAATCTTCTTTGTGCCTCTCTCTCTCGGACCCACGCCGGAAAGAAACAGGAGATTTCCGGATCTTCTTGCATGGGGATAAAGCCCGACCGGCTCAGGAGCTTTGGATGATGTGATAATAGTGTCGCCTTTCATTGAATGAATTTTATGCAAGTTACTTAATGAATGTCCCTGATGAAATTGATTTTTCGCGTTGCCTTGATACGAGGAGGAGAAGAGGAGAGTGCGCTCGTCACATATTTTTCGCCGCGATTCATTGCCTTAAACAAGGAAGAATTGTATGGCCTGCTGAATATCTTGAACTTGGAATGCGGTTGGAATAATTTGAATGCATGAAGAACACAGACGGCATCGACCACAGGTCACACATGATGAAAGCGATTGAGCTTTCGGTTAACAATATAAGGAAGGGAGGCGGGCCGTTCGGGGCAGTGATAGTTAAGGACGGTGAAGTGATAGCTCACGGTGCCAACAAGGTCACAATGAAGAATGACCCTTCGGCTCATGCCGAGATCGAAGCGATACGCGAAGCATGTGAAAAGCTCGGCACGCATGACCTCACGGGATGCGTTATCTATTCGAGCTGTGAACCATGTCCCATGTGCCTTTCCGCAATTTACTGGGCACGGCTCGACATGCTTTACTATGCGGCCACAAAACATGATGCCGCAGAGGCAGGATTCAGGGACGATTTCATTTATGAAGAGATATCAGAGGAGATTCACAACAGGAGACTGACCGCCGTGAATATGCTTGCGGACGAAGCCAGAAAGGCATTCGAAGAATGGAGATCATTTGACGGAAAGAAAGAGTACTGAACAGCCGGCTCAGGAGTTTATGACTTCAAGCATGCTTTTATGTATCGTGCCGTTGGTAGCGAGGATCTCCTTCATATAAACGGAGTACTCATCACCTTTGAAATTGCTCAGCATTCCGCCCGCTTCTTTGAGTATCAGTGCGCCTGCGGCTACATCCCATGCATTAAGGTTGTACTCCCAGAATCCGTCAAATCTTCCGCAGGCGGTCCAGCAAAGGTCAAGTGCCGCAGAACCGAGCCTTCTGATCGGAATGTCCCTCTTGATGAACTTCCTGAAAACCCTCACCGGATCAGGCCTGAACTTGCCTGAGTTGTAGGGAAATCCCGTTACAAGCAGGGATCTTGAAATCTCTTTGCAGACGGAAACCCGTATCTTCTTTCCGTTGAGGAATGCGCCGCGGCCCTTCTCGGCGAAAAAATATTCACCCGACATAGGATTGTAAACCGCTCCCAGCATAAGCTCGCCCGATCTCTCAACTGCGATTGAAACACAGCTGAGCGGAATTCCGTGTGCATAATTGACTGTGCCGTCAATCGGATCAATGATCCACTTATACTCACTTTGCCCGCCGAGCCCTCCTGATTCTTCCGTGAGTATGGAATGTCCCGGAAAATTCTTTCTGATGAGAGAAATTATCTTTCGGTCAGACTTATGGTCAACTTCCGTCACGAGATTTGAGACTACGCCCTTGCTGGAAATCCCGTATCTCTTGCCGAAGTGCTTAAGAAGTATTTTGCCGGATTCGAGAGCGGCCAGATTGAGAACGCTCTTTATCTGCGCAGACTCTTTCAAAGCTTCAGTTTCAGATTATCATAGCCAAGCTCAATGCCCTTGGGCA
>CAZTQR010000134.1:0-4867 GCA_964615795.1 uncultured Ignavibacteriaceae bacterium | reverse complement strand
CGGGCTTCACTCAACATGCTGAATGATATTGAACTTGCCGGAATGTCCGGTTACTGCGAGATCATCCCTCCCAAAGATCCTCCGAAGTGGTTTGATAAGCATAAGGAAACATTTTACCAGTCCGGAGAACTTGCTGATCACACTTCCGATATAACATGGTCAAAAGGATATGTATGGCTCGCGGGATTGGTAATGCGGCGCTCTGCCTATACTGCATTGAAGAAAAGCGGCTACATGCCTTTCAACAGCAGTATTCCGGCACAGTATCCTTCCGATGTCTTCAACAAGGAATTTTTCTATGCACTGCGCGCACTCGGATGGCGGTTTTGGTACATTGTGGATCTCATAGTTCGGAAGCAGATCCCCGGCAAGAAGCTGAATTGGGAATACCATATGAGATGTGCCGGGCTGTCGGCGCTTGAGGATCTCAATCTGAAGAGGTTTGAATCGCTTCCGAAGAATAAGAGACTGAGGTCTCTTGATGGCTTCAGAAGCAGGATCTCAGTCAGGAAAGAAGTACGAAACAGACTAAGGAACATCCGCAGGATCCCATTATGGAAAAAGAAGATCTACCCCGAATATGTCGGCGGTGACGAGCACTTTCTTACAATACATTCATCGCTGTCAGTTCTGAATGAACTTCTCCCGAGGATCAAAGATTACAACAAAAGGGTAAGACTGCTGAGAAGATATTCTTCAAAATCCGATTTGAGATTCATTCCTCAGGTCAGCGGCGATTTCTTCTTCAGATACCCGTCCTATAAAAAGCCGAATGACTTTCGCGGAGTGACGGTTGCCCTGAATTATTCCGGTTCTTCGCCGGCTTACCTTAAGCAGTGCCTCGAATTCATCTCTAAACAAAAGACACAGTCCGGTCTTCCCTGGGAAGTACTGGTTTTGTCAACCGGACTTGACAAGGACACTGATACAAAACTGAAGCTCCTCAACTTCTGGGAAAGAACAAACTGCCCCGCCCGTCTGAGGATACTTGACACGAATGCAGCAGGAAACGTTGAAAGAGCGAATCTGATCCTCGACAACATGAAGTTTGACAGCTGTATAATACTGAACGAATTAAGTTTGATCAGTGAAGACTTTGTAAGAGTGTCTAACAGACTGATCCGCGTCCATGACGGCACAGGTATGTTTGCAGGATCTTCAAGACCTGCATTGCCCGTCAAGGCGCCAGCATGGTTCGGGAAATACCGGCACCTGTTTGAGTCTTATGACTCTCCCGGTGAACCTCTTGCACTGAGTTATCCGGAAAGATTCATAAAGCATAATCCCGTACTGCTAAGAAAGAGTGCACTTGAATTTCTCTGCAAGAGACTTAAGGCAATTGAAATAAGTGATGCGGGAGAGAAGTGTACGGACATGTCCGGAATGCTTTCCGAGGAACTTACTTCATGGGGCTCGCTGATCAAATATGTACCAAGGCTCCATTCGGAAAGGTTCTTCCCGCCGGATCAGATCCAATGGAGAAGAGTAAGGGAGATCTCATTTGCAAACGGATATCAGGAGCATGTTGAGCAAGCAGGAAGCGGATTTGCAGTCAGGGCGGGAAGCATTAACAAAGAGCTTTCACTGTTATTTCAGAAGCCATTCAGAAAGATCCTCTCATCCAGAAACGAGTATAAGAATGACAAAGAAGTAATTGAGATCGAGTCTTCACTGGGACGCCTGAAGCGGCTCGCAAGTTCAAACGGAAAGCCGTCTCCGGCCGGCATATCCGGCAACGGCAGTTCCGCTGTTCTGCACGCTGACAGATCCGGGCTTGCGCAGAAAGGAGAAGCTAAGAAGGGTGTTTCGGTAGTGATATGCTGTTATAACAGTTCGAAGATAATAACCAGGACGCTCCGCACGATTCTCGATCAGGAAGTTCATTCAGATATAAACTGGGAGATCATACTTGTAGATAACGCGTCAACTGATGATACATCGGCAAAAGCGGAACAATGCTACAGGCAAAGCAGCTGTTCGGTGCCTTTCAGGATAGTGCATGAGTACGAGCCCGGTCTCTCAAATGCAAGAAGCAAAGGCATCGGGGCATCCAGATACGAGTATGTTATTTTTTGTGACGATGACAACAGGCTTGAAAAGGACTTCGTGGCAAGAGTTTATTCCCGAATGGAATCCGATGAGTTCATCGGAGTACTTGGCGGCCAGAGCCGTGCACAGTTTGAATCCGAACCGCCGCACTGGTTCAATGACTGGAAAGACAGCTTTGCAATCGGTCGGCAGCACACGAAGTCCGGAAACATAACTTATTCAAAGGGCTACGTTTGGGGAGCTTCGATGGCGGTAAGAAAGTCAGCCTGGAAGAGTGCTGCCGAAAGAGGATTCAGAAATCTGCTGAGCGACAGGAAAGGAAATCTTCTCTCCTCAGGTGGCGACACCGAGATCTGTTATTCTATCCGGAATGCAGGATACAAGATCTACTATGATCCTGCATTGAAATTTGCACACTACATTCCCTTAGCAAGAATGAACTGGGAATATGTTGAAAGGTTGTTTTTCGGATTTGGGGCTGCTTCATACGGGCTAGACACATACAGAAGGAAGTTCAACGAAAGTCATGAAGACATTATTGCTGAAAAGATCCACTCAAGAAAGTATGAATTACGAAAAGCGTTCAGAGTATTACAAAGGAAGAATTACCGCAAATTGCTTAAAGGAGAAAAACGAATTGAGGGAATGTCAGACGTCCCAATGGTCGAATACCTGCTGGGAAGAATCCGGTCGGTGGCTACATTCCGACTCAACCCGGCTTCATCCACTCATCTGCTTAAGAGATCGCTGGGAAGATACTCGCAGACCATGCTTGCCGGCTCAATCTCGAAGTACCTGAAGCACTTCCCTGCTTATCCCAAGTCTGCTTTTCTCAATGGTGTCTCTGTTGTCATTTGCACATTCAATGGTGAAAGCAGGCTTCCTCAGACGCTGAGCTACATTGCAAAGCAAAAGACCGACCCGAATTTACTGTGGGAGGTGATACTTGTGGATAACGCATCAACCGACAATACAAAGCAGGCATCTATAGACGAATGGTCAAAACACAAATGCACTGCGGAATTGCGCATTGTCGATGAACCGACCCCGGGCCTGAGTTCTGCAAGGCACAAAGGATTTAAGACCGCGCGTTATAATTACATAATTCTTTGTGATGATGACAACTGGCTTGATGAGGACTTTGTCCAGCTTACTTACGACATTATGTCAAAAGACAAGAGCATAGGAATCCTTGGCGGTCCCAACAAAGCTCAGTTTGATGAGAAGCCTCCGGAATGGTTCAAGTGGTTTCAGCACGGCTTCGCAACAGGCGAGCAGTGGGATTTCAAGACCAACAGGCTTTCCGAAGGCGACATCACTTGGAAGAGAGGATTTGTGTGGGGAGCCGGCATGATACTCAGAAAGAAGGCGGTGGATGATCTGTATGCGAAAGGATTTACTTCACTGATGCAGGACAGAAAGGGCTATCAGCTCTCATCAGGAGGAGATTCCGAACTTTGTTATGCACTTGTGCTGTCGGGATGGAAAGTTTGCTATGACAAGCGACTGACATGTTATCACATGATGCCGTCAGGGAGGATCACGTGGAACTATCTTATCAGATTGTTTCAGGGATTCGGAATCACTTCCGTAGGACTTGACCCTTACGAAAAGGCAATTCAACTTGGCAGAGCTGACATTATTGACAAGGTGATACTTGCACAGGACTGGAAGTACGAGTTCATGAAATCACTGAACGAACTTCGGAAGGCGGGGATTCGCAATGTACTTCGGATCCGATTGCCTCAGGACAACAACACAAAGGTTCCTATGATTGAGTACCATCTTTTCAGACTTCAGGAGTTGTGGAGAGTAAGAAAAGAATATAACAAGAATCTGAAAGCAGTCAGGGAATCTGTCTGGCGAATTGACAATAAGATACTCAGGAAGAAACACAGGGACTTTGCAGAAAGGGAGAATGATTTCAGATACGGTTGGCCGTGGTCAGTACCTGCTCATGATTCCGGCGCCCGGGGACATTCAGCAGAAAAACTTCCGAAGATCAGCATACTTTCACCCTCATTCAATTCAGAGAATACAATTGAAAAGGCAATTGTCAGCGTACTGAATCAGAACTACCCGAACTTTGAACACATAATCTGCGACGGCGGATCAAAGGACAGGACAGTGGAGATCATCAAAAAATATCCGCATGTCAGGTGGGTTTCCGAACCTGACAATGGACAATGTGATGCCATGAACAAGGCATTCTCGATGGCAACCGGAGATGTAGTAGCATATCTCAACGTTGACGATTACTTCCAGAGGGATGCATTCTTTAAGGTTGCAAAAGCATTCATCGAGAATCCTGAAGCAGACATGGTTGTGGGCAACCTCTTCTTTGATGAGAACGGAAATGTGTTCCTGCGTAACCCCGAGATTGAATACGCGAAGATCCTTCAGCCGTACAAATACATCTTTCCGATAAATCCGGTTTGCTATTTCTATAAGAGAAAAGTTCAGGAAGCCGCCGGTCCGTTCCCGCTTGATAATCATTACACCATGGATTACTGGTTCCTGCTGAAGGCATTTCAGAATTCAAAGATCGTTAAGATAGACAGTCATCTCGGAACTTTTTGGATGAACGGATTCAACAAGACTTCTGCCGCCGACAACAGAAAGAACGTTCATAAAACAGCGCTTCAGCACCTTTGGACAAATGACAGGAATACACTGCCATTCTATTTGTTCAATTACTACAAGCACTATTACTATGACATAAAGCCGTACAATCTGAAGAAGATCCGCTACAAGGCAAGAAAGAATCTGAGCCGGATTTACTCCATCGTTACGCTGAAGAAGAACAAGTACTATTCCA
>CAZTQR010000133.1:1262-4906 GCA_964615795.1 uncultured Ignavibacteriaceae bacterium | reverse complement strand
TTGAAGCCCCTGTAAACGGTGTCCTTTGACAGAACCAGCGAACCGCTTGTCCTGAGTTCAAACCTGATAACACACGTGTCAGCATAAAGCCCGAAATTCTTCGGTGTGATTGTCAGAGTCTGCCTCTCACCCGGCATCACTGTTTCCGATGCGAGCCTGAAATCGGATTGCCTGATGTCAAACTCGGGAACCTTTGGCATTCTCAGCTTTGCCGCCGGATCGCCAAGCAGTCCGTAACAGTTCACGGTGTGTGTTGTTGAAAATGAAGTCGAGTCTCCGCTCATGCTCTTGCCCGCTATCCTTGTCAGGTCTCCAAGCCTTCTGATAGAGTCTCTCTTAACAGACTGAAGTATGTATGTTCCGTAAGTGTTGCCGATATCTCCGAAACTCCAGCCGGTGGTGCCTACGAAACCGATTGCGCCTTTGTTTTGCAGATACACAAACTTTTCGCCAAAGCCCCGGAAGTCACCATATGAACTCTCTCCAGTGAAGCAGGTGAGACTCAGAACAATGGGAAGCTTGTTGCCGTTTTGCAGTACATCAGGATCGCTCATGCCAACTTCCCAGTCATGGCTTCCGGCATGACCCCTGAAATTCACAAACAAAGTACCCCTGTCAATAGTCTTGCGGATAGAATCGGCATAATTGAACGTGACCGTACCTGAAGTGTCTGTTCTGTAAACCTTTGCGGCATAGGATGAAAGTGCAGGAGGTTCTACATATACAAATGCTTCAAAGTTTGATTTTTGCTGATGGTAATATTGCTCGTAAGGTGTTCCTCCTCCGGTAATGAAAGTGAAGGTCTTGTTCCAGTCGCCGCGGGGTTCACTCTCATAAGCAATGACCTTTTCAACCATTGTCTGAGCTTCTGCCGTGTAGTAAGCAGGTATTCTTCCGACAGCAACCTGATTGTAGTAAAAGAACGTGCCCATGTTGAAGTTTACGAAGTAACCGTCTGAAGGAGGATTTCCGTAAACAGGTACGAGATTCTGATAAAATGAGGAATTTGATTTATTCTGTTTCGGATCAAGTGATCCTCTGCCGAACAGAGTCAGATAGCCAACCTTAGGCTGTTGCCAGTTATCGTAAACATGTTTGACAAAATACCTTAGTGCCAACGGGCCTTCCAGCCCGTAACCGAAAATGTCGTATATGTCTTCGATCTCCGCTTTGAAGGATCTGAATCCGTCCGAAGACTGCCTGTAAGTCCGCAGCTGCTCTGCCTGTGATTCAAACAGCCGGTTGTAAACAATCAGGTAATCCGCGCCGTTGCTTGAAGAAACAAGATCCGGTACCTGCCGGGACTTTATCCTTACGGGAGACTTCCGGATTGTGTCGTTATAAATTTCAAACCGCGCGTTCTGCCTGGCGGAGAATTTCAGAGTGTCGGCAGAGACCGTGTTGTCTGTGATCCTGAGGTTGTTGACAGCGTCATAAATGAAAACCTGATTGCCGGAATTGAATCCGGAGACTTTGAAATTCCTCGCGGTCGTATCAGAAAGCCCAAGTGAAACCGAGTACCTGTTCTCGGAGAATCTGAAAGCCTTGGGATAACCGAGTTCGAACAGGTCAAAGTAAACTGCCCCTCCAAAACCCTGCGCCGACAAGTATCTTATTGTAATGTTGTTCTGTGTTCCCGTGAGCAATGAGGATGGGAAACTGACGGTTGTATCAAACCTCTGGAAGCCGCTCGAAATGAGAGTATCAACTGCAACGCCGTTAACGGTCAGCTCAAGCGAATGCTCATTCTGAATTGTTGTGCTTCTGTTTTGCGGATAAGCAAACACCCTCAGCGATGCGCTTGCTCCTGAACCTGCAAGCAATTGAGGAAGATCGAATACTTTGCTGACGCTTTGGCCGTTGTACAGCAGTGTCCAGTACCATCCTTCACCCATAAACTTCTCGGTTGTGAGATAACGGAAGTCAGATGAGCCGCTGTTCTCGCCAAGAGAATAGATCTGATCGGTTTCGAAGTGCATCAGGTCCGTTATGTATTGCGGCGTGAATTGTCCGGACACGGGATAGTTGTAATCCTTTATGCGGATACCGTTTGCTCCGCCCCAGTCTATCCAGTAAACGTTGGTATCGGAATAAGGATTGTAGTACTCGTTTGTAGTGTAAGCAACTCCGTTCGAGGCGTTCCTGGAGATGGTTTCGCCGCCGTAGTTTCTTTTTCCGAAAAAATCTATGTAGTCGTTGTCATTGAAAACTCCGTCCTGCTCACCCTGAAAATATACAGGCAACTGAACACCCATGCCATACATCTTGAGAGTCCTCGGATCGAATGATGTTGTGACTCCGGCGGAAGTAAAGTCAGACTTTTTGAGCCTGTACATTCCGTCATCGGCAATGTAAATCTTAAGATAAGTCTTGTTTGGAGTGATCCAGTTGAAATTCTGCGCTGAAGCAAAACTCGGCAGAAGACTGATCAGTAACAACAATGCTGCTCTCTTCATACTATAGATTAGTTCGGCAATATTTGCTAACGGGAGAACCCTTTTGTCCGGTTCATGCAGACTAACGCTTTGGAGCTCAAAATAGTTGTAACAGGTTCCCCGCGATTGAGTTTAGGAAAATTGTCGAATTTTTCTGAATAGCTTGGAATTTAGTTTTGAAGGAGCAACAGATGTCATCACGCCGAATACCGAGAGATTTGTTCCTTTCCAAATGTAATACTCCTTGAAAAGGTCTTTTATTTCAGTCTTGCCTGAACTGTAATCAGAAAGCGCAGCGCATGAAGTCAGAAGATAATACACGATCCTCTTCCTTATCTCAGGGTCATTGTAGTACGAGGACTTTCTGAGGTGCCTTGCAATGCTTAGTATTGACCTTGCCTTTTCCGAGATCATTGCCTTCGTATTCTTCACCATGGAGATCTTCTGTTTCGACTCCATATTCATGTAGAACAGGATCTCGGGAACATGCTCGATCCTGTTGTTGCAAATCGCAGCCCTTACATCGTATTCATAGTCTTCCCACATCCTTGCTGTAGACCAGGGGCCAATCTTATTTACCGTGCTTCTTCTCCAAACGCACGAACTGGTTGCCCACGGCCTTCCGTGAACATCAAAGATCACCGGAATAATGTTGCCGAATCCCAATTCATTCTTATTCCTCAGGTAATTTCCTGTTGACCTGATAAGCAAAGTCTTGCTGTAGGCCATACCTGCTTCCGGTACTGCTTCAAGCTTTGAGATCAGTTTTCTGAGAAAATCCCTGTGGTAGTAATCATCGGAGTCAAGATATGCAATGAAATCTCCCTTTGCGATCTGTCTTCCGGCTTCTCTCGAGAGGCCTGGTCCGAGATTCTTCTTGTTTCGTATCAGCTTTATCCTGAAGTCCGGCGCCATGAAAGAATCAACAAACTTCAGGTCAAACTGCTCGGATGAAAGATCGTCAACAAGTATCAACTCTATCGGCCGGTATGACTGTGCTACAACCGACCTCAGCGCTGACATCAGCAGGTCAAGCCTGTTGAAAAACGGGATAATGACAGACACCAGTTTGCCTTTTCCCAATGCCTCAGACTTGAGCAGTGGACCTCTGCTTTCAGCCAATCCGGACAATCTGCTTTGTGTTGAATTAAATGATCGGAATCGATGCTAAGTTAGCGATTTTTAAGTTACGGATAAAGAATATTTTTG
>CAZTQR010000133.1:0-1162 GCA_964615795.1 uncultured Ignavibacteriaceae bacterium | reverse complement strand
CTGGATGCATCAAGCTGGCGGAAATTGACCTTGCTGTTGTTATCTTCGTGCCTTCTGTATTTCAGAAGATACTCCTGAATGTTGTGGGCTTTACCGAATCTGATAAGCCGGCTGATAAACCCAAAGTCCTCGGCGTGAATGAACCTGTCCTCATAATGAAGGCCTTTCTCCAGAACTATGTCGCTCCTGAACATTGTGGAAGGATTTGAGAGAGTGCATTTGAACATCATGATGAACTGAAGGTCATCATTCAGTTCCGGCTTTGCAGTCCGCGCCGTCTCTTCAGACCGGCTGTCAATCTCAATTATGTTTGTGCCTGCAATTGCATGATCAATGTTGCACTCCATAAATTCCACCTGCCTTGCAATTCTGTCCGGCATAGAGATATCGTCAGCATCATGAAGAGCTATGTATTTCCCTCTTACACTTCCGAGAGCCTTGTTCAGCGAAGCAACTCTTCCGATGTTTGCTGAAAACCTGATCAGCCTGACTCTCCTGTCGGATTCAAATGAGTTAAGTATCCTGCCCGTTGAATCATCTGAGCCGTCGTCAACAATTATGTATTCAAGATTTTCGTAAGTCTGGCTAAGGATGCTCTTCACAGCCGTGCCTATATACTTCTCGGCATTTCTTACGGTTGTAATTACGTTTACAAGCGGTCCTTCACTCATAGTTTAATTGTTCCTTTTCTCCGAAGTTATCCATTCTGCCGAAAGTATCTCTGTGAAGTTTTTTTCATACTCCTTCTTCATGCTTACGAGTTGTTCAAGCCTTCCGAGAGTTTTTTCCATTTTCAGAATATCCTCACTGCCCTCTGACCTTCCTGCAAATGCCTTGATGTTTGTGCCGCCGTAGCTTCTTAATCTTCTTACAAGCAGGAGTGCTTCGCTCTTCCATGACCTTTTCCTGATCTCTGCTTCGCCGTTGTATGCGGATATGTATGGTTCGAGCAACGGCTTCTGCCTGCCGAATCCCCTGTAAAGTTTTCTGAGATACTTCCATGTCAGTCTTGCAGGCTTCAGGAAGTGGTCAAAAACAAGTGAGGGTTCGTAATATATCCGGTATCCGCTCAGTCTCAGAGCATAGCAAAATTCACCGTCGCCTCCTGATTAAAGCGACTCGCCTTTTCTGTCGCTCAGGAGTGATTTGAATCCTTTTGAGT
>CAZTQR010000132.1:0-5023 GCA_964615795.1 uncultured Ignavibacteriaceae bacterium | reverse complement strand
CTTGTGAGCGCCACCCCCTCAAGATGGTGTGTCTGCCAGTTCCACCACTCCCGCATAAAAAAGTCATGCAATTTAAGTTAATT
The DNA here is from genome assembly GCA_964615795.1 of uncultured Ignavibacteriaceae bacterium. Classification (GTDB taxonomy): domain Bacteria; phylum Bacteroidota; class Ignavibacteria; order Tepidaquicellales; family Tepidaquicellaceae; genus JADJAH01. The sequence continues at coordinate 4,940 of CAZTQR010000132.1, read as the reverse complement.
CCGTAAGAAATTCAATTGACTTACATCACTTTGACCCTTGTGATTTGAGGTCTGCGGCAGGATCGAACCTGCAATTGATCAGATTAACATCATTTGCAGGACAATTTGTCTTATTGGCAAATCGATGTGCTCAGTTCAATTACGATTTCAATATTACCCTGGCCTTCTGTATCATTCGATAGAACCAATATATGATGAATGTCAGGATGATTAGAGCCAGTACAGGCAGGAAGATAGCCAGAAATGAAATTATAGTAGAAGTCACTGATTCTATGGTGGAAACAATTGGATTCCCAAGGCCGGTTGTGAAGACCGAAGACAAGGCACGAGCCTTTATCGACAGCAATTGAGTGTTCAGAGCAGCACCCCCTCCCAGAACTATTGCCAGTGTCCATTTCAGAAGCGGATTAAACTCCACTATCATCGAACTTGTAAGTAGAGCACCTGCCACAAGTGAAAGCGGAAGTGATATTACATCAAGCATATTGTCAATCCAAGGGATGTAATATGCACCGATTTCAACAGCTGTGGCAACTGAAAATGCTATCAGTGCAGGCAATGAACCAATCCAGTCGGCGGATTCGCCCAGATCTATCCAGCCTGCAAACGAGCAAATGCTCAGGACCAGAAACGGAACAAATATCCTGAATCCGCTCGCTGCACTCAGACTTATCCCGATTATGAGACTAATTATTATCTCGGCCATAAGGTGATTTGTTTTAGTTAGGGCAAAGAAAACTAAGACTTTGATTGCAGGTCATCCGGTTTTGCACTTGCTAGAAAATGCAATTTTAGATAATTTGCAAATCAATTGCAACAATGACCGGCACTAACTCACATAGAATGGCAATCCGCCTTGATTCTATTGGCGCAACGGCCTCCTTAATTTGCGCCATCCACTGCGCATTGTTCCCTGCTTTCGTAGTATTTCTTGCTCTTTACGGTATGGACTTTGCGGCCGGCACACTGTTTGAGGCAATATTCATACTTACCAGTGTCAGCATCGGTCTGTTTACATTTTATCACGGATTCAAGAACCATCACAGAAAGGTGTACCCGGCACTCATATTTCTTTTGGGACTTGCAATTATTGTTGCTTCCCATTTGCTGTTCCACTCACATGAATCAGCACACTCGTCTTCTTTCAACCCTGAGTTCTTGCTCACTCCATTTGGCGCACTTCTTATTGCCACAGGACATTTACTCAACAGAAAGTTGTCCAAAAAGCTTTCAACAACAGGAAGTTGCTGCAAGCAAACTTCGGAACAAGTTATCTGAGTTGCTTGACTGCTCTGACACTTACCGCACCTAAGATCAGGATTCCCTGTAAGAGATCTTCTTAGGAACAGTAAATTGTCTTACACCCTCAACAGAGCCTATATAACCGAATCCGCTCTGCTTAATGCCCACCCAAGGCGTTCCTGAAACACCGCCGATTCCCTGATTCACACCAATCATTCCTGATTCAATTCGCTCTGCAATCTGCTTTCCCCTCTTCACATTTCCCGTCCAGATTGTCGCGCCCAGGCCAAATGTTGACTTGTTGGCCTTTTCAACGGCTTCTTCAGCATTCTTAACCTTTTGAATGCAAATCACCGGACCGAATGTTTCGGACACCATCAGGTCGTGTCTTTCGCTAAGATTTGTCACTAATGTGGGCTCCATAAAGAAACCCTCGCCTTCAATCTTCTTTCCTCCAAACAGGACCTTTGCACCTTTCTTCCTTGCATCTTCAATCTGATCGATCACATGCTTGCGCTGTGTTTCGTTTACCATGGGCCCCATGCTTACATCTTCAAAACCGGACCCGACCTTGTATTTTTTTATCTCTTCAAGGACAAGCTTTTCGAACTTGGATGATATCTTGTCCTCAACATATATCCTCTCCACTGATACGCACACTTGACCGGAGTTTCTCAAAGAGCCGTGAACTGCATACGGTACAGCTTTTTTTAGATCTGCATCCTTAAGAACGATCATCGGATCCTTGCCACCAAGTTCAAGTACAAGTCTGGTAAGATTCTGTGAACAAGCCTCCATAATCTTCTTACCCACTGCCTGTGAGCCGACGAATGCAACCATATCAATGTCTGACTTTATGAGAGCTTCGCCAACTTCTTCCGCTCCCTGTACGAGATTGATCACGCCTTTTGGCAGATGCTTGTTGTATATCTCATAAATAGCCTTTCCAGTAAGAGGAGTGTTTTCTGAAGGCTTGAAGACCACTGTATTGCCCATCAGTATCGCGGGAGATAACAATGATTCGGGCATTCCCACCGGAAAATTCCAGGGTGTGATCACTGCGACAACTCCTAATGGTACTCTGTGAAGTTCAGTTACCAGCTTCTCTTCCTTATACATCTCAACTTTCATGCCTTTTTCACAAAGCGAGATATTCTCTTCGATCGCATGAGCTGTTCCTTCCACTTCTCCCACAGCCGATCTGTAGAGCTTTCCCATCTCTTTTGTAACAAGCTCACCGATCTTTTCCTTTTCCTTATGAAGGTCCTTTGCGATGTTCTTAAAGAGCGATGCACGCTTCTTAAAAGGGACAAACTGCCATGTCTTAGATGCTTTCCTGGCAAGCTTAACTCCCGATGCCACTTCTCCCGGGGATGAGCACTTAATCTTCTCAATCAACTCGCCCGTTGCCGGATCTATATCAAGAATGAACTTTCTCATATGCGTATTATAGTATCTTTTTAAATAATGAAAGAATTCCCTGTTTCCATGCGATTCTGTGTGTTACACCTGTTCCTTGCTGGATCTTGTGCTTATTGTCAAGGTACCACTGATAAGAACGGATCAGGGCTTCCGAGTTTGAATATTTCGGAACCCATCCCAGCTGATTCATGGCCTTGTCTATCGAGACGAACGAATCCGTATCCGCTGTTCCGTAAATCCACTTATACAAAGGCGAGAGATTAAGAACTTCAAAGAACCTGAGAACAGGCTTTACAAGGCCTGCAGGAGTAGGCATTACCTTAGAACCCGTTCCCGCATATTCGCACATTGCACCCACATCCTCATTAACAGTCCTGAATTCCTTTGCGCCAACATTAAAAGTGTCATTGATCTTCTCGAGAGGCAATGTTGATGCCAGTAAAATTGCATCTACAAGATCCTCAACTTCGAACAACTGATACCTGTTCTTGCCGTTTCCTATGATCGGAATTTTCACACCCGATTCGACCCAGTCGTAAAGGATCTGAAACACACCAAGCCTTGCGGTGCCAATGAAGCTCTTGGGCCTCAGAATGCAAACAGGCAGGCCCTTCTTTCTGAATTCTTCACAAACTTCTTCTGCCTTTACTTTGCTTTCGCCGTAAGGGCCAACGCCATGCCTCGGATGATCTTCAAAAAGCGGATGAACATCAGGCACGCCGTAAACCGCAGTTGAAGAGATGTGAATGACCCTGTTAACATTGTTCTTAACAGAGCTCTCAAGTACTATTCTTGTTCCGTCAATGTTCGTTTCGTATATATCCTTCTTGTTCCACAAAGGCAGTGCCGCTGCACAGTGAATAACAACATCAACTCCCTTCATCATCTCATCCATCTGTTTCCTGTCTCTTACATCTCCGTAAATGCATTTTATTCGCTTGTCATAGTCACCTTCCTCAAAAGGAGCAATATCAAAAAACACCGTATTGGCAAACTCGGTTATACGGTCGATCTTCTGTGCGATATGATAACCAAGAAATCCCGCACCGCCTGTTACCACAATTTTCAAATTCTGCTTCGCTTCCATTTGATTTTAATTTATAAAGAAGAAACCACTTTGATTACGCTGCTTCTGACACTTCTGAAACCATCGCTGAATACTGAACTTACAACTTCGGCAATTTCCTTTGGACTTACCCAGTTTCTCACATCATCCGGTGTTCCCCATTCACGGTTTGCCGGTGTATCAATGATCCCCGGAACTATCGTGTTGCATCTTATTCCGAATTCTTTGAACTCTTCGCTTACCGTATCCATCAGATTTATTACTGCCTGCTTTGACACTGAATAGGCAAGTCTTGAAGGTGAAGCCTGAAGTGCGGCCAGTGCACCGATCGAAACAATTCTGCCGAACTTATTTGACTTCATGGCATTGAGCAGACAGGATGTAAAACTGAATGCGGTGTAAAAATTCAGGTTCATCATGCGCTCCAAAGCGATTCTGTCCAATACATCCGTCTTGGCAGGCGCATCAATTCCTCCGATAGTATTCACAAGATACCCGACATTGCCATTCTCTATTGCCAGTACTTTTTCCGTAAACTCCTTCACCGAATCCTGATCAAGTGCATCACAATCGAATGCGAATATCTTCCTGACTCTTACTGTTCCGGCTTCATCCGAAGACCTGTCAAATACTGAATTGAATTCCTCCATCGTCAGGGCAGGCACATATACTTTGAAGCCCTGAGATTCAAGCTTGTCTACAATATGCCTTCCGAGTGCACCAGTGCCTCCGGTTACTATTACCGCCTTTTCACTCATGCCGGACAAATCTTACCGAGATAGACTTTTTTGGCCGCTCCTGTAACGCCGGGAATATTTGATCGCCTTCCGGAAACAACTTCGTTTGCAAGCAAAGCAAACAGAACAGCCTCTTTGTTTGATTCGTTAATTCCCATCATTTCAAGTTTCTTCACTTTGGTATTCGGGAAATGGATCCCAAGCCTCTTCATGATGTACTTGTTTTTGGCCCCTCCTCCGCTGACAAGTATGCTCTCTGCTTTCAGATTCCGGGCATTTGCGAATATGCAATAAGCGGTGAACTCGGAGACTGTGGCAATTACGTTTTCCTTTGGAATTCCTCCGGCGTTCTTCATGATCATGCTGATGAAACTGCTCCCGTAATACTCTCTTCCTGTTGACTTCGGAGGCCTTTTGCGGTGAAACGTGTCATAAGATATGATCGCCTTTAGCAGTCCGCTGTCAATTCTGCC
>CAZTQR010000131.1:0-5102 GCA_964615795.1 uncultured Ignavibacteriaceae bacterium | reverse complement strand
ACGGAAAATACTCTAACGGGGTTTTTGGGATGCTTCCTCTTTTGCTCAATGTCAATTATCTGGCTTATCATGTCAAGCCCTGCCTTCGAGGCGCAGTATGTGGAAAATGATTCGATCGCTTTCTGCGATGCACCCGAGCTTATGTTAAGTATTGTCCTCCTGCATCCGTATCCCTGATACTGCTTTATGAACTGATTGCAGAGGATCGTGGGCGAGACAAGGCTGACGTTGTAGTCCCTCACAATGTTCGTTGCCGGAAGCATTCCCATATGCACTACCTCCGTAAGAGCCGCGGCATTGTTCACAAGGCAGAGCGACTCTGCCTCGGTGACTTCCGGAAAAACAAAATCACTGACGCTGTAAACGTCAGACAGGTCTATCGGAACATGGAAATAATTCTGATGAGAGATGCTGACACCTCTTGAAAATCCCAGCACTACGGAGTTTTCTTCGCTCAGAAGTATTTTGGTAAGGCTCTCGCCAATGCCTCTGCTTGCGCCTGTGATGAAATAGTAGTTCAATAGTGACGTGTAAATAATGAAAGGCAAATTAGTGAATTTATCTCTATCAAATTACTTCAAAAATTGTCATTATTCCCCAAAATTTGAGCGGACAATTGCGCTGTATATGCATGCTTCTGCTTCTGTCTGTGTTGTTCTGCGGATGCAGGCGGGGGGAACAGGAAAACAATATGAAGGAAAAGAAAGACAAACCGCCGAAAGCCGTTGATCCGTCTTCCGCGCTTTCCGGATACGACATCCCGGGATCTGCGCCTGTCGTCGTAAAACTTCCCAATGAACTCAAAGAAATTTCAGGTATCACGGTAACTCCGGACGGCAGGCTTCTCGCCATTCAGGATGAATCATCTTATGTATATGAGATCAGTCCTGAAGATGGCTCAATTGTGAAGAAGTTTGCGGTAGGGAGGCCCGCTATGAAAGGCGACTTTGAGGACATAACTGCGGCGGGTAATGATCTGTATCTTTTGAACAGTTCGGGCAAACTGTTCAGGTTCCGCGAAGCTCCCGGCGGTGAGTATTCGGATTATGAGGAGTTCGATACGCCGCTCTCAACTTCATACGATGCAGAAGGTCTTTGTTATGACAGTGAAACTAATTCCCTGCTTATTGCATGCAAGGGGTACCCGGGAGCAGGCCTCGATGGCTTCAGGGCAGTTTACAGTTTCAGCATTGACAGCATGAAGCTCTCCGTCAGTCCGCGGTTTCTGATCGGCATAGAATCCGCAGGAAAGAAATTCGAACCTTCGGGAATTCAGAAGAGTCCGGCAGGAGGATCATTCTTTATGATTTCATCTACGGGAAATTCAGTTATTGAGATCTCAAAGGACGGAAAGGTGACAGCAAAGGAAAAGCTTAATCCCGAAGTTCACGAACAGCCGGAAGGAATTGCCTTCCTCAAAGACGGCACGCTTGTCATATCAAGCGAAGGCAAGTCAGGCAAAGGCAGTATTGCGAAATATCCACGGATAAAATGAAAGCAAAGCAGTTAATATGAAAGCTGTTTCTTTCATCATCATTTCAGTTCAGATTGCCTTCCTGCTGATCATACTTGCAAGCGTTGATGTGCAGTCTCAGACCAGTTCAGTGAACGCCTCCGATTCTGCCGGCATATTCATTGATTACGAGACAGTCGTCGCCGGAAAGGACTATAAAATTGGCGGAATTTCGGAGATCATTCTCGGTGAACACTGGAGACAGCTTTGGACAAAGCCTTTCAGCGTGGGTGTGCTTGACCTTGGCAAATATGGAGGGGGATTGAAAGCATACAAGACGGGCGGCGGACTTCAGACCAAGTCACTTCACTTCAGGGGGAATGACGGCAGGCGTTATAAGTTCAGGTCTCTCGACAAGGATCCGAGAACTGTTCTCATCCCGGAGCTTCGGAATTCAATTGTTGCAGATGCTTTCAAAGATCAGATAAGCTCCTCGCATCCTTACTCATCAGTGATCGCTTCAAGACTGCTTGATGAGATCGGAGTGCTGAACTCAAAACCTGTCGTGACCGTATTGCCGGATGATCCGTCGCTTGGTGAATTCAGAAGCATATTCCGCAATATGCTGGGAACAATTGAAGAAACGCCTACAGGTGAGAAAGACGGCAGGCCCGGGTTTGCAGGGGCAGATAAGATTGTTGACACTTATGAATTGTATGAATTGCTGGAAAAGGACAACGACAATCAGGTCGATGCAAAGGAGTATCTCAAAGCAAGGCTCTTTGATATTCTTGTCGGAGACTGGGACAGGCACTATGATCAGTGGCTTTGGGCGGGATACAGGAAAGACGGTAAGACAGTCTATAAGCCGGTTCCCCGTGACAGGGACCAGGCATTTTCGCTTTATGACGGATTATTGCCGATGGTTGCAGGAAGGGCTATCACTCAGATCGAAGGCTACAGTGCGAATTATCCTCCCATGTATGACCTCACATTCAGCGGGAGATACATTGACAGGAAATTTCTTCCGGAGCTTGACTACTATGCTTATGATTCACTCGCAAAATTCATACAAAGCCGGCTCACTGATGAAGTGATTGATGAAGCGGTAAAGCTGATGCCGGTTGAATGGTACTCTGCAGGTCTGACCCCGCTTAAGAAACTTATCATCGCAAGGCGCGATAAGCTCGCAACCATAACTTCGGAATATTATGAGCTCATCAATGAAGTTGCGGACGTTTACGGAACCAATAAGAATGAGGAAGTAAGGATCGATTGCAGAGGAGATGTGATGCAGGTCGAGATCTTCAAGCGAAAGAAGAACGGCGAACTGGAAGGCGCTCCATATTTTTCAAGAAGCTTCTTTCCCGATTTCACAAACGAGATACGCATCTACCTGAACGAGGGAAATGATAATGTGAAGATCTCCGGTACTACTTCTCCAAACGGCGAAAGTTTCTATTATTTCCCGATTGACGTAAGACTGATCTATGACAAGGGCAAAAAGGAGATCACAAACAAAGACGCGGCTTTCCTGGAGGTTACAAAGGATGTGAGAAGCAAGACGAACAAGCAGGAAAGGTTTGAGCCCAAGGTTGAAGACAGGTCGTATGACTGGAGGTTCTTTCCCGTGCTCAATTACAATTCGGATGACGGACTGGTCCTCGGCGGGGGACCGATAGTTTATCACTATGACTATAACATCAAACCTTTCGATTACAAGATCAGTTTCGGTGGGGGTTATGCTTTCGGTTCAAAAGGATTCACTGTGCTTGCAAGAGGCGAGTTCTATTCTCCGATCAAAGGACTGTGCTTCAAACCGGATTTTCTCCTGACACAGATCGCCATAAAGAGATTCTTCGGCCTCGGAAATGAAACTGCTTATGACAAGCAAAAAGACAAAGACGGTTATTTCAATGTTGATCAGAATCTTGTTAAGTTTGAAGTCGGACTTGAAAAGGACTTCTCCAAAGCCATCAATGCCGGGCTCACTCCTTTCCTGAAAGCGGCTAAGACTTATTATAATCCCGGAACTTTTCTCGAAACCATTCCGGATATTTACGGACTTGGAAAGATATCATTCTTTGGTGTGAACGGTCGCGTGACTTATGACACAAGGTCAAGCGACAATTATCCGATGCGCGGCCTGTATCTGAACGCTTACGGAAACTTCACGCCGAATATAATGAAGAACAATTACGGTTTCGGAAAGGCGGGAGTTGACCTTCGGGCTTACTACTGCAGAGACACAACAAGAGGCGTAGTGTTTGCATTCAGAGGACTTGCGGGAAAAGTGTGGGGCACATACCCTTTCTATGAAGCTCTGTTCCTCGGCGGGGCTAACTCCCTCAAGGGCTACGGCAGGGAAAGATTTGCAGGCGACGGGCTTGTAATGGCGCAAAGTGAGATCAGAATGCCTGTTGCCATGGTGAATATTCTTGTTCCGGGGATCTTTGGCGTGTCTGTTTACGGCGGAGTTGGAAGAGTTTTCTACGAGGGTGAAGATTCAAAAGTATGGCACGAAGCATACGGCGGCTCTGTGTGGGTGTCTTATCTGATGCGGGCTTACAACTTTGAACTTTCATTCGGCAAGTCTTACGAGGGATGGACTTTCTCTGTGGGAACAGCATTCTTCCTTTGAAATGAACGGCGATAAAAAGGCGAGAACCGCCGGCAAGGTTTACACCCTGACTGTGATCACGCTGTCAGGCATTGTGGTGGCGCTGTTGTTCACTCTGCTTGTGTTCGGATTCAATTCCGTAGCGCTGATCAAGTCCCTGATACTCGGCGCATTCATCTCGCTTGCAAGCGGATACTTTGAGCTGTTCATCTTTCCCAAATCTCTGAGAAAGCTTCCGTTCGTTTCAACACTTCTTCTCAAAACGCTCTTCTATGTAATGATCATTTCACTGCCTGCAATAATCCTTTGGCTCGTTCACGAAAGCATGGTCAACGAAACAGGCATGATGGATACAATGATGGGAAATGACTTCAGGCACTTTATTTTTGAAGGAGATTTTCCCGTAATTCTGGTCTTCTCGCTTGCGGCGGGATTTCTTCTGAATCTCTTCGCTCAGCTCAGTTCGCTTATCGGGAAGAAAGTGTTTGTCAATTACCTGACCGGCAGATATCATAAGCCGCTTCAGGAAGTCAGGACATTCATGTTCCTCGACCTTACTTCTTCAACTGCCATAGCTGAAAAACTTGACCCCGTTGCATATCACAAATTCATGAACAGGTTCTTCTACGATATTGACGGTCCCATAGTTGAATCGAAAGGAGAGATATACCAGTACGCCGGTGATGAAGTGATCGTAAGCTGGAAAGGGGACCGGGGATTCGAAGGCAATAACTGCACCGAATGCTTCTTCAGGGCAATGGAAAAGATCGATAGCCTTGAAAGCGATTATCTTGCCGAGTTTGGGGTATCACCGAAGTTCAGGGCGGGAGTGCATACAGGTGTTGTAGTTACAGGAGAGATTGGCGATTCGAAGAGAGAGATCGTGTTCCACGGCGATGTTCTGAATACTGCTTCAAGGATCCAGGGCAAAAGCAAAGAACTTGGCAGGGACATTGTCGTATCAAAGGACGTGATTGATAAGCTCCGGGAACCGGGCCGATATGAACTCGAGCCGCTTGGAAATTTTGA
>CAZTQR010000130.1:0-5302 GCA_964615795.1 uncultured Ignavibacteriaceae bacterium | reverse complement strand
CGTATTTGCATGGAAACTTTTTCAAACCGCGTGTCTAAGAAATTTTGGACCGGCATGAAAATGTACTTGCACCTTTCAAATATAATCGTAATATTACGATAAATCAATTTCACAATGGGAATCAGCAAGACAGACGAGTTCACTCTCAGAGACAACAAAACGGCATTATTCGCAAAGGCCCTGTCCCATCCGGCAAGGGTGGCTATCTTAAGATTGCTTGCCACCCGGAACGTGTGCATATGCGGAGACATAGTTGATGAGCTTCCGCTCTCGCAAAGCACTGTTTCCCAGCATCTCAAAGAGCTTAAGAGCGCAGGACTCATAAAGGGCGATATTGACGGAACATCGGTCTGCTACTGCATTGACCCGAAAGGAGTTGAAGAAGCAGAGAAATACATTCTCGAGCTTCTGAGTGTAACGGCCAGACCCGAGAACAAATGCTGTAAATAAAAATTTTTTGAGATCATTAATCGTTTTTTGACGATAAAACATAAACCAAACCAAAATGAAAACAGCAGAAGAACTGAAACAAACAGTGAGAAAAAAGTACGCGGAGATCGCATTGCAGAGCAAGGAAGTGAATGAGACTTCCTGCTGCGGATCCGGGTGCTGTTCTGACGAAGTAAGCAACATCATGAATGAAAGTTACGAAACGCTCGACGGCTATACGCCCGAAGCGGACCTTGGACTGGGTTGCGGCCTTCCGACGCAGTTTGCAAAGATCAGGAAGGGAGACACTGTAATCGACCTTGGCTCAGGTGCGGGCAATGACTGCTTCGTTGCAAGAGCGGAGACAGGAAGTGAAGGAAAGGTGATCGGAATAGACTTCACGCCCGAAATGGTGGCAAAGGCAAAGGAAAATGCCTCGGTAATAGGATATGGCAACGTCGAATTCATACTTGGCGATATCGAAAATATGCCAGTTGAAAATGACACGGCAGATGTTGTGGTCAGCAACTGCGTACTCAATCTTGTGCCCGATAAAAGATCAGTGTTCCGTGAGATCTTCAGAGTGCTTAAGGCAGGCGGCCACTTCAGCATCTCAGATGTGGTGCTCATTGGTGACCTGCCGGGCTCCCTCAAAGAAGATGCTGAAATGTATGCGGGCTGTGTATCGGGGGCCGTGCAAAAGAGCGAGTACCTTGCATTCATTGAAGAGAGCGGATTCCGGAACATAACCGTTCAAAAGGAAAGGCCCGTTCACATTCCTAATGACATTCTCCTAAAGTATATCAGGAAAGAGGAACTAGATTTCTTCAGAAACGGAAGGACAGGCATATACAGCATCACTGTATATGCAGAAAAGCCGTGATGCAGTTGGGTGATCCGGATCTGAAGCGCTGTCGCGGATCAGTGATTCAGCACAGCGCCTAATCCGGATCCGGCCCATATACAGCTTCAGATCATTATCAAAAAAGTCAGATTCAATAAAATCAAGACCATGTCTGCAGATAATTGCGCACCCGCCCACAAGAGGGCATCCCTGAGTTTTCTTGACAGGTTCCTTACTCTCTGGATATTGCTTGCAATGATGGCCGGAGTCGCGATCGGATATTTTATACCGTCGTCATCGGACTACATCAACTCTTTCTCTAGCGGGACGACAAACATTCCTCTGGCAATCGGCCTCATACTGATGATGTATCCTCCCCTTGCAAAGGTCCGGTATGAGAATCTCGGTGAAGTATTCCGAAACACAAAGATCCTCAGCATGTCTCTCCTGCTCAATTGGGTGATAGGCCCGTTGTTAATGTTTGTCCTCGCTGTGCTGTTCCTCCACAATTGTCCCGAGTATATGGTTGGACTTATACTCATCGGCATCGCAAGATGCATTGCGATGGTGATAGTGTGGAACGAACTCGCCGAAGGAAACAGAGAGTACGCCGCCGGACTCGTTGCCATGAACAGCATCTTTCAGGTATTGTTTTACAGCTTCTATGCATACGTCTTCATAACTGTTCTTCCGCAATGGCTTGGGATGAAAGGGCTGGACGTAAATGTAACCATCGGACAGATTGCCGAAAGCGTTGCGATCTATCTCGGCATTCCCTTTGCTGCAGGTGTGATCAGCAGGTACGCTCTCATTCATCTCAAGGGCAGGGAGTGGTATCAGAACAAGTTCATTCCTGCAATCTCACCAATAACTCTCATTGCGCTTCTCTTTACAATTGTAGTTATGTTCAGCCTCAAGGGCAAGCTGATTATCCAGATACCGCTTGACGTATTGCGAATAGCAGTACCTCTTCTTATCTACTTCGCCGTAATGTTCCTTGTGAGTTTTCTGATTGCCAAGAAGCTGGGGGCTGACTATTCAAAGAACGCATCCGTATCCTTCACTGCGGCCGGTAACAACTTCGAGCTTGCTATTGCAGTTGCCATCGGAGTCTTTGGCATAAACAGCGGACAGGCATTTGCGGGAGTGATAGGGCCGCTTGTTGAAGTGCCAGCATTGATCGCACTCGTAAATGTCGCCTTCTGGCTAAGGGATAAGTATTACAAAACAGCGGAAGTATCACAGCAGGAAGCTGGGTAGAATTTGATTCGCGAAATCGCTTCCCTACAAATCCGTTAATGCACGTTCTAAGAAGCAATCCAAAGTCTGTGGAATAACTGCATGTCAAATCCTATCTTGCTCAAACCAAAATTTTCAATGAGATTCATTCAGACCATTCTGCTGATCTTTGTTTCCGTTTCGTTTTCACCGCTTGCTGCGCAGGAGGCGGAAGAATTTGAGACAGCCGAAACTATCGCTCAGCGTGAGCGGTACATAATTGACCGCCGTGCAGGCAGTCCGGGGCTCAGTCTCGCACCCGATGCTTATGAGAAGGCCGTGATCCAGAAGATGAACATCCCGAAGGACAGCGACATGCCGGGAAGCATCACATCACTTACAAGCTGGGAAAGTGTAAGCCCGGCGGGAATGTTCTACGCAAGAACAAATGCGAACTATGTTTCGGGCAGAACCAACTCTATCGCATTTCATCCGACTGATCCCTCAACAATGTATATAGCCGCGGCACAGGGCGGAGTTTGGAAGACAACAAACAACGGCCTGAACTGGAATGTGCTCACAGACAATCTTGGTTCAATTTCAAGCGGAGATATTGCCATTGATCCGCTGAATCCGAATATTCTTTATTACGGAACCGGCGAGCTGAACTACTCCGGCGACAGCCAGTACGGTGACGGACTTTACAAGACCACCGATGCCGGGGCCACATGGACGAAGATCTCTCCGGCAACTTTCATCGGGCAATACATCGGAAAGATAGGCATCAATCCGCAGAATACGAACATCGTTTACTGCGCGGGAAATGCAGGCGTGTTTAAATCAACAAACGCAGGGCTGAACTGGGAGAACATACTCTTCATAAACTGCACATCACTTATTGTAAATCCGCAGAATCCTCAGATCGTTTACGCTTCAACGGGCTCGGGGCAAAGCCAGATCCATAAATCTACCAACGGAGGCCAGAGCTGGTATCTGCTCACTAACGGTTTGTCAACATCCAACGGAAGAAGGACACAACTTGCAATGTCTCCGGATAATCCTGAAATTCTTTACGCAAGCATAGCAACATCGAGCGGATCTCTCAACGGACTTTACAAGACAACCAACGGCGGCGAACTCTGGACTCTGCAAAACAGCACAACAAATTATCTCGGCTCCCAGGGATGGTATGATAATGCAGTTGTAGTGGTTCCGGGAAATCCCGATCATGTAATAGTGGGAGGAATTGATATTTACTCTTCTACAAATGCAGGTGTCACTCTTACAAGAAAAACGGTCTGGTCAACGACGTCTCCGACTGATTTCTCACATGCTGACATTCACTGGCTCGCATACAAGGGAAGTATCCTGTACTGCTGTTCAGACGGTGGAGTTTACGTCTCATACGACAATGCTGACTCATGGACAGACCTGAATGCGACGCTATCCACACTGCAGTACCAGAGTGCGGACTATGACCCGACCGATGTGAACATTCTTTACGGCGGCACACAGGACAACAACAAGAACACAAGCACGAACTACGGAATTGAATGGATACAAAGAACTACCGGTGACGGCGGCTATACAATAGTTGATCCCGTCAATGTCAGTTATGTGTACGGACAATATGTGAACGGTTCCATACAGCGCTCTGCAAATTTCGGCATATCGTTTTCCAGCATTACTCCGGCCGGTTCCACCGGCGGACTGTTTTATAATCCGTATGAAATGGCGCCGGGAGATAATGAAACCATAATCTTCGGAAGGGCTGACGTATGGAAGACATGGGAAGCGAGATCAGCTACAAGCACAACCGGCTGGAGGCAGATCGCAACAACCTCTGTGATAAACGGCAATGTATCTGCAATCGGCATAAGCATGCAGGATACGGGTAAGATCTACATCGGAACAAGCAACGGAAGGATCCATGTGACAACTAACGGAGGCATCAACTGGTCCACACAGACAGGCTTTCCGTATGTAAGCGATTTTTGGGTTGACAGAGGAGACGACGATGTGTGTTATGCGACTTTTGGCGGAGCAAGTGTTGACAAGCACGTTTACAAGACTACCAACAGCGGACAGAACTGGTTCAGCATTTCAACAAATCTTCCCAACATCGGGCACAATTCAATTGTGATAAGGCATGCCGCCCCGAGGATGATATTTGTGGGTACTGACCTTGGAGTTTTCAGTTCAACCAACGACGGTGCAAGCTGGGTATCTTTCAACACAGGATTTCCGAACGTGGAAGTTTATGACATGAAATATAAAGAAGGCCCGGCAAAGCTTCTCGCCGCTACGCACGGCAGAGGTTGCTTCATGTTTGATCTCAGCAGTATCTCATCTGTCGGAAGTAATACGGAGATTGCAGACGGATTCTCCCTCTCACAGAATTTCCCGAATCCTTTCAATCCTTCAACCGTGATCAGCTACAGCGTCGGCAATCGCGGGCCTGTTTCACTGACCGTTTTCAATACACTTGGAAAAGAAGTGGCAACTCTTGTTGACAAAGTACAGGGTGAAGGTTCCTACTCCGTGAAGTTTGATGCATCGGAGCTTTCTGCCGGTGTTTATTACTACCGGCTCAATGCCGGAGGAAACAGCATCTCGAAGAAGATGCTTCTCTTGAAGTGATGTGTTCTGTTTGAACCTCCGGATGACGAATGCTCAGCATTACCTGACATAAGGAATGCCGGCGCTTATGCATTGAGTTCATTCTTTTCGCTATTCACAATTATTTCTTCGAATTGGTGGGGATTCTGCTTCTAAGCCAAAAGCCCGGAGAGTTCACTTCACCACAACACA
>CAZTQR010000129.1:0-5322 GCA_964615795.1 uncultured Ignavibacteriaceae bacterium | reverse complement strand
TCTCTCATTTCGTTTGTCATCGGCAATCTGAACAAACAACAGGATGTTCCCGTTTATCCTTTTGGCATAGAACCAATGTACCCCGGGCTGATAATAGGGCTTATTGTCTATTTCATTGGTTATTCACAAAGGTCAAACCTGAGAGCCGAACATGAATAAGCAACAATAACTCTTCTGCATTTTGAAGCACCACCGCCACCCATTCTCACTCATTCTCATTTTGCTTGCTGTTGCAGGCGGACTGAGGGCGCAGGGCATAACTTCGGAAACTGTCAGAGACACAATACGTCTAACTTTCCGCAGTGATTCAAATGACGATACACTGACCTGCAATCTTACACTGAAAAAGACCAACAACCGGAAAGTCGCGCTGGTACTCAGCGGCGGCGGCGCGCGGGGACTTTCGCAGATTGGTGTCATAAGACAGCT
Source organism: uncultured Ignavibacteriaceae bacterium (assembly GCA_964615795.1). Lineage (GTDB taxonomy): Bacteria > Bacteroidota > Ignavibacteria > Tepidaquicellales > Tepidaquicellaceae > JADJAH01. The sequence goes on along the minus strand of CAZTQR010000129.1, from coordinate 4,893 downwards.
TGAGATTGCCGGAATCAAGCCGGACCTTATTGTGGGAACCAGCATGGGCAGTATAATCGGAGGGCTCTACAGCAGCGGATACAGGCTGAACGAACTCAAAACAATATTCAGAAAGTTCGACTGGACGCGGGCTCTCAGCTTATCAAACAAGTATCTCCGAACAACTCTTTTTCCCGATCAGAAGCGCATTCAGGACAGAAGCCTGATCACAATTCCGCTTGACGGCATTACTCCTGTCATCATTCCCGCCGCATTGTCAAACGGGCTCTTTCTAAGCGAGAAGATAAATTCACTTGTACTCAATTCACGATATCATGCAGGGAAAAAGTTTGATGAGCTGAAGTTTCCATTCGCCGCAGTTGCAACTGATCTTAACTCAGGGAAGAGGGCCGTTCTGACTGAAGGTGACCTCAGCCAGGCGATAAAAGCATCGCTTACATTTCCGCTTCTTTACTCCCCTATTTCCATTGACGGTAAATATCTGGTTGACGGAGGTCTGACAGCAAACATTCCGGCTGAAGTTGCAAGGTCACTTGGCGCAGATTATATCATTGCCGTCAACACAACCAGCCCGCTCAGAAAAGCGGAGGAACTTGACAATCCGATTGCAACGGCTGACCAGATACTCTCGATCACCATGTCTCAGCTGAATGAACTTCAGCTGAAGGAAGCGAACACTGTAATTACTCCTCAACTCGGAGATCATTCATTGACAGATTTTTCCGACTTTGAGCATTTGTTTGAAAGAGGTGAATCTGCAACATCCGTTTTGATCGCCAGGATCAAGGCTGATCTTGATTCATTAGAGCTCCTGGCATCTCCTTACAAGAATAATTTCATAACAAATGCAACTCTCAGGTTATCCTTTGATGGAAAGCTGACAGACACACTGTTCCGTATTTCGGATCTGATGCCGGGTGAGTTTGAGAAATACACATCAATAGAATCCAATCTGAAGAAACTTTACAGTTCAGGATATTTCTCTGACGTGAAGGCTGTTGTTGAAAGAGATCAGATGTCTGCCACGGTTGATTATGTGCTCACACCCAATCCGCCGTTCACAGGATTCACAAGATCGGGAAGCATTCCGCCTCAGGTTACAAAGCTTCTTGAAGAATATGAAGCATCAAATTCGGGAAAGACAATCAACCTGCTTTCATTATCTGAACTGAAAGACGACTTGCTTGGAACACTAAGGGAGAAGGGAATTTCGCTTGTGGGCATAAAGAGGTTCTGCCTGAATCACTCAACCGGCAAGATTGATATTGAGCTCACAGACGGCGAAATTGATTCAGTTCTGATAACCGGCAACCGCACTACATCTGACAATGTGATTGACAGGGAGATCGAGGTTGACAATAATTCTGCAGTGACCAGGAACCAGCTGGACAAAACAATGCAGAACATCATCAGCACTAACCTGTTTGAACAGGTTAGTGTTAATGTAACTCCCGATGCTTCAACAGGCGGGAATGTACTTCGTGTCAATGTTTCCGAGAAGAATACAAAAGCTCTGAGACTGAGCATACGGGCAGACAACGTTTTCAATTTTCAGGCCTTCGCAGACCTGCGCGATGAGAATGTTTTCGGATCGGCTGTGGAGGCGGGTATGCTTATCGGCGGCGGACTCAGAAACAGAATCTACAGAGCTGAGATAAAATCCAATCAGATCTTCTCACTTCCGTTCACTTTCAACTTCAGCGGATTTTATCAGTTCCGGGATATCTATAAATACCTTCAGATCAACAACGACGAAAACCGGTCCTTTGATGTGCTGAAGACCGGCGAATACAGAAATATTGCGGGAGGGTTCAGCCTTCTTGCAGGTACACAGCTCGAGAGGCTTGGCACAATTTACGGACAGGTGTTTGTAGAGAATCTTACTATAAATGTTAAGTCAGGAAATCCGGGAATAGCCGAAGACAACAATATCGTGAAGCTGAGATTCGGGGGGATCTTTGACACGCAGGACAAATGGCCGTTTCCCGACAAGGGCGTCTTGCTGAACTTCGATTATGAAACCGCAAAGAACCTTGATGACGGCAACCTTAGCTACACAAAGCTGAACATGAATTATGAGCAGTATCTTCCAATTCACAGTCAGCATGTTCTCCGGCCACGGCTGTTGTTTGGGTTTGGTGACAACACAACTCCCCTTTCAGACCAGTTTTCAATAGGAGGCCAGGAATTATTCTACGGCATGGTGGAAGACGAACTTCGCGGACGGCAGATCCTTCTTGCCTCGCTTGAATACAGGTTTGAATTTCCCTACAGGATCTTCTTTGACACTTATATCGGGGCAAGGTACGATATTGGGAATGTGTGGAACATAGCTCAGGATATCCGTTTCAAGGACCTTCGGCAGGGAATCGGCGCCTTCGTCTCATTTGATACACCGATCGGAGAAGGTTCTCTTGCCGCGGGAAGGAGCTTCTTTACTAAGAGCGGCCTTCAGGAAGATTCATTCTATTTCGGACCTTACGTGTTCTATTTTTCAATAGGATATGAATTCTAAGTGCAATAGATTGGAACCTGACGGCAATAGTTTTCGTAGTCAGTACTGGAGCACAACTAAACTTAATCCCTGAATTGAAATTCCTGAATAAATACACTGACGGTACTTTGAGAGTGGCCATCACTGTCATAGCTCTGATAAGTTTCATCTACGCTTCGGTAGTGTTCATTCAGACCATGTTCACGGACCGTATGACCACCGACGACTGCCTGTGGATAGAGTATGTGGACGGAAAGAAGCTTGACCAGGCACTATTGATAACTGAAGTGATGCCCGGCGGAAACACCGATGTTGCCGGTGTTAAGAACGGGGACATTCTCATAGAGATAGGAGGACAAAAGTTCAAAGACTCCTTTGAAGCACAGAGGATACTCAATTCTTACGAGTCGGGAGATAAGGTAATTTACAAAGTGATCCGCGGCGACAAAGTCCTGGATCTCGAGGTTAAGCTTTATAAATACTTCAATATTGTATTTCTGATCTTCTCTTTGCTTGGATTTGGATTCTTGTTTATCGGACACATTGTTGGCTACTCAAAACCCAAAGAACTAAGTTCGCAGATCTTTTTCCTGCTTGGATGTTCCGCGGCGATCGGATTTGTAATAGTAAGGCAGATCAATGCGGCAATGCTGGATTTCCCGTTTGTGTTCATTTCTTTCATGGGCATGGCTCTTTTCTTCGCACTGTTCGTCCACTTCTTCATGGTATTTCCGAAGAGAATTGATGTCAAGTACCGAAAGGCCCTGCTCTGCACCGTTTATCCCATGTCGTTTTTGGTTGTTGTAGGTTCGCGCCTCTTCGACCTGATCCTGCCAAAGGGTTTTGCACAACAATACCTTGCAAATGCCTTCTTCATTGCCTGCCTGCTCGGGGGTATTTTTCTTTTTCTCAGATCATACATTTCAATAAAGGAAGAGAGCCGAAGAAAGCCGCTGAGGATCATACTGTACGGTTTTTTGATCGGACTATGCGGATTTCTGTATACCGTCCTGCTTCCTGTGTTTATCCCGAAGCCGAATTTTCTTGTTCAGCCATGGCTATACGTACCGTGTTCACTCGTTCTTGCAATCCCAATATCATTCGGATTTGCAATTGTGAAATACAGGATACTTGACACCGAATTCATTGTAAAGAGAGGACTTGTATTCGGAATAGTTACGGCCTTTATTGTCGGAGTTTATTTGCTGCTTGTGCTGGTGCTGGACTCGCTTCTCGGAAGGCTTTTGCCTGACAATAAACAGGTGATCACAATTGCCATGATTGTGATCGTTACATTCAGTTTTGACTTCGTCAATAATAAGGTTAAGATGTTTGTTGACAAACAGCTATACAGAGAGCGATACAACTACAGAAAGTCACTGCTGGAATTTTCCGAAGAACTCCCCTATCAGACAAACATGAAGCAGATCATTGAGAAGATAGGTACTTCGGTGAGGGAAACAATGGGCATCAACACGCTCAATGTATGGTTCAGAGATCCTGAGTATTATGAGAATGTGCTTAAGGAGTTTGCGCAAACAAAAGTGACTGAGCAGGTGATTGATCAGGGGGTAATGTTTGACACAGCCATTACTACACTTTTCCGTGATGATATGAGCGCCAAATTTCTGACCGACGTTTACCTTGATGAATATTTTCTTGACGAAGAGAGCAAGAGGTCTATCAGGGAAGCCGGTTATGTGCTGTCGATCCCTATACATATTAAGGATGACCTGATAGGAGCACTGAATTTCGGGGAAAAGCCTTCCGGAAAAGCGTATTCCGAGGAAGACATTGACCTCCTCAAGACGCTTGCTTCCCAGGCGGCGATCGCATTTGAGAATGCAAGGCTTCAGCAGGAGAAGATCTCAAAGCAGAAGATCGAAGAGGAACTGCACATTGCAAGAAGGATACAGATGGGTTTGCTTCCTCAGGAAATTCAGGCAATTGAGGGAATCGAAATCTCCGGTTTTTACAACCCGGCGAAGATCATAGGAGGCGACTTTTATGATGTTATAAAGCTGACTGACAACAAGATGCTTATAGTGGTGGCAGATGTTTCCGGCAAAGGAATCCCTGCGGCAATTTACATGTCCAAGATACAGGCCATGATACAGTTCGCTTCAAAGGTCTTCAGGACTCCAAAAGAGATCCTGACGGAAGTGAACAGGCAGATCCATCAGAGGATTGACAGAAAGTCGTTCATAACCACTGTGGTTGCTCTTTTTGACCTCGGCAATATGACGGCAAAGATATGCCGCGCAGGGCATAATCCGGTCATCTACTCAGTGAACGGTAAGCTTGACTTTCTTAAGAGCAAAGGTATGGGACTTGGGCTCGACAGTGATCAGTATTTTGAAGGTGCCCTTGAAGAGATAGAAGTGAAGCTTAATCCTGAC
>CAZTQR010000128.1:0-5383 GCA_964615795.1 uncultured Ignavibacteriaceae bacterium | reverse complement strand
TGAAGATGGATGATGACATCAGTCCGCTCGACTTTTACAGCCTGCTTGACGGCGGCGTGACAGTGATGGGAACGGGAGGCCTAGAGCTTTCACTTCAGGGCAAGCCGGTCATACTTGCAGGAGAAGCTCACTATTCCGGCAAGGGCTTCACTTATGATGCAAAGAATGAGAGCGAATATTCTTCACTGCTGACAAATGCATCCCGCCTTGGAAGGCTTGATGAAAAGATGTCGGAGCTGGCATGGAAATACGGATACACCTATTTTATAAGGAAGCAGGTGCCGCTTACACCGACCGTAGGCGAAGACCTACACATTGACTTCAGTTTGCTTGATCATCTCCTTCCCGGGAAGAATCCTTATATGGATTTTCTTTGCGACAGGATCATTGACGGAAAAGATTTTATCCTGCCTGAGCAGCTCATTGATCCGCTGAATGCGGAAGACAAGGAGCAGATCAGGCAGGCGATGTGAATAATCAACAAACGACAAAATGAAAACGATAATAATAACGGGAGCATCGAGAGGAATCGGAAAGTTTCTTTTCGACATGTTCTCTGCAGACGGCGACAAGGTTTACGGAACTTATCACACGGAGAATGAAGCCCTGAAGAACGATCCTCATTACTTCAGGCTTGATGTAACTGACTTCCCGGGAGCATTGGCATTTGCTGAAAGCCTGAAGCCGGAGATCGAACAAGCGGTGCTTATCAACTGCGCAGGAAACAACTACAACAGCTTCGCGCACAAGTCGGAGCCGGAGGCGTGGAAGCAGGTGATCGATACAAATCTTACAGGCTCATATAACGTCATCCGCGCGTTTCTTCCGGTCATGAGGGAGAAGAACTACGGCAGAATAATCAATTTCGCATCTGTGGTTGCCGAGACCGGAATTCCGGGAACAAGCGCATACGCTGCTTCGAAGTCGGGGCTGTGGGGAATGACGCGCAGTATCGCAGTTGAGAATGCTTCAAAAGGAATAACGGTCAACTGTCTCAATCTCGGTTACTTTGACATTGGAATGATAACGGAAGTGAGCGAAGAATATCAGAAGATCGTTAAGCAGAAGATCCCGACGGGAAAGTTCGGAGACCCGCAAAACATCTACAACGCTGTCAGATTCATCATTGATTCAGATTATCTCACCGGCACGTCGCTCGACATTAACGGCGGCATTTACTGAAGTATCCGATTGAGGCTCCGCAAGTTCTCCATAATAGTGACTACCTTCAACCGTGCAGAAACGCTGGTAAAGTGCCTGGATACGCTCTGCGCTCAGGACTATCCGAAGTCGCACTATGAAGTTATAATTGTCAACAACAATTCTTCCGACAACACCGAAGAAGTGTCGATCAGATACGCCGAAGAGCATCCGGGCACAGAGATCAAATATTATTTTGTGCCCCGCGCAGGACAGGTCTATGCGAGGCAGATCGGAATACTTGCTTCCCGGAACGAGATACTCTCCTTCACCGACGACGACGGCCTGCTTGTTCCGGAATGGATCCGCGAAGTGAACAAGGTCTTTGAAATGTCGGAGGACATTGCGGGTGTGGCGGGTAAGATAGATGTCAAGTGGGATGCAACTCCCCCCGCCTGGATCAGCGATTACGAGGAACAGCTTGGCAAGCTGGATTACGGCAAGGAAGAGAAATACGAAGTGGGGCTTTACATGAATGCCGGCAACCTGCATATAAAGAAAGATGTCCTCATAGAAGTGGGAGGGTTCAATCCTGAAATGGTAGGCGAATGGCTCATAGGAGACGGTGAGACCGGCCTTTGGCTGAGGCTCAAGAAAAGAAATCTGCCGATCGGCTGGGCGCCAAAGGCAATAATGTACCACTGTCAGATCGTTGACAAGAATGCGACCGAAGAAGACATCAAAAGAAGATTCATGAATAACGGCATTTGCATACCGTACAACATCTACGCAATTGACCGGCTCGGGAAAAAGAAACTGATCTTCAATATGTTTTATTCTGCGAAGCAGTCAATCAGGTGGAGGATAAGGCAGTTGAAGTATTTTCTCGCAGGCAATGAAAAGAGCGTTAGGTACGCAAAGTTCAGGATCGCATTTTATCAGGCGCAGATCCCGTACACACTCCGAATACTCACAAACAGGGAGTTCAGGACGGCGCTCATAAAGAACGATTGGAAAGTAATTCAAACTTCAAAAGCGGCGACAGCATCATGAAGAGAGTATATGTGGGAATGAGCGCTGACCTCATACATCCCGGGCATCTGAACATAATTAACGAAGCCAGAAAGCTCGGTGAAGTTACAGTCGGATTGCTCACAGACAATGCCATTGCAAGCTACAAGCGTCTCCCGTTCCTTACCTATGAGCAAAGGAAGATCATTGTTGAAAACATTAAAGGTGTAGATAAGGTGATACCGCAGGAAACACTTGACTATGTTCCCAACTTGCAGGAGCTGAAGCCAGATTATGTAGTTCACGGTGATGACTGGAAAGACGGCGTGCAAAAATCAACAAGAGAGAGAGTGATAAATGCGCTTGCCGAATGGGGTGGCGAACTTGTGGAAATTCCTTACACCCAGGGGATCTCTTCCACGCAACTGAACAAGGGACTGAAGGAGATCGGGACGACACCGGAGATCAGGATGAAGACGCTGAGGCGGCTTTTAGGAGCAAAGAAAACAGTTCGACTGATTGAAGCCCATAACGGGTTGACAGGACTGATAGCGGAGCATCTCAGGATCGTGAAGGGAAGCACCGCAAAGGAGTTTGACGGCATGTGGCTTAGCAGTCTTACCGACTCCACTGCCAAGGGCAAGCCCGACATAGAAGCAGTGGACGTTACAGCGAGACTGCAGACGCTTAATGACATTGTTGAAGTTACAACAAAACCGATAGTTTATGACGGAGATACCGGCGGAAGGCCGGAGCACTTCTCTTTTACCGTCAAGAGCCTTGAAAGACTCGGAGTGTCGGCTGTAATTATTGAAGACAAGATCGGGCTCAAGATGAATTCACTTTTCGGAACAGACGTTGAGCAACAGCAGGACACTCCGGAGAACTTCGCTCACAAGATCTCAATGGGAAAGAGGTCGCAGATAACGAAGGACTTCATGATAATTGCAAGAATAGAAAGCCTGATACTTGGCAAGGGAGTTGAAGATGCGCTGATGCGCGCAAAGGCGTACGTGTCGGCCGGTGCAGACGGGATCATGATCCACAGCAAAGACAAAGATCCAAAAGAGGTCTTCGAATTCTGCAGAAGGTTCAGGCAGGAGGAAGAACATCTCCCGCTTGTTGCGGTTCCTTCCACATATAATAAGGTGTATGAAAAGGAGCTGTCTGAAGCCGGCGTTAACATCGTGATCTATGCAAATCAGCTTCTGCGAAGTGCATACCCTGCAATGATAAAGACTGCAACCGAGATACTTGAAAATGAAAGGTCTTATGAATCGGATTCATCTATGATGCCGATCAGCGAAATACTGACACTCATACCCGGAGGCAAGCAATGATTGACCCGAACGAACTTGTGGATTTCCTCAAATCAAATGGCATAGTGTTTTATGCAGGCGTGCCTGACTCACTGATGAAAGAATTCTGCACATGCGTAAACGAGGTCGTGCCGCACGGTTTGCATGTAATAACAGCCAATGAAGGCGGGGCAGTTGCGCTTGCCGCAGGCAGGCATCTTGCAACGGGAGAGACTGCGGTTGTTTACATGCAGAACTCCGGACTTGGGAATTCGATCAATCCTCTGCTCAGCCTTGCTGACGAAGAAGTATATTCTATCCCGATGCTTGTGTTCATTGGCTGGCGCGGCGAACCGGGGAAGCACGATGAACCTCAGCACATGAAGCAGGGCAGAGTGATGGAAGGCATGCTGAAGGCAATGGATCTAAGTTATTCGGTCCTTGAAGACAATATGGAAGATGCAGAAGTGACGCTCACGAAAGCAATTGAATTCATTCGTGAAAGGTCATGTCCGTTCATTGTGATTGTTAAGGATGGAACTTTCGGCAAGTTTGATAAGTCAGCAGGCGGCACGAAGGAATATATGCTCAGCAGGGAAGAAGCGATTGGAATCATACTGCAGTCGGTCTCACGAGATGACATCATTGTATCAACAACAGGGAAGGCGTCGCGTGAAGTCTTTGAGTACAGAAAGCATAACGGCCACGGACATGAGCAGGATTTTCTGACCGTTGGATCGATGGGACACAGCATCATGATCGCGCTTGGGATCGCAATGTCAAAACCGGACAGGAAAGTTGTAGTGATTGACGGAGACGGTTCCGCGCTGATGCACATGGGGTCGCTTGCAATAACCGGAACAAGGGCTCCGGGAAATCTGCTTCACATTTTACTTAACAACGGTGCGCACGAGTCTGTGGGCGGCCAGCCAACTGCGGCATTTTCTGTTGACCTTCCAAAGATAGCCACTGCCTGCGGATACGGACTGAGCATGAGAGCCGTGAACGCTGAAGAACTTGCGGCGGCGCTGGAGATTGCGCGGGATGCGCATGGCCCGGTATTCATTGAAACAAGGCTTGACTTAAGATCGAGAAAGGATCTCGGCAGGCCGGACAAGACACCGGTTGAGAACAAGAAGGCATTCATGAACTTCATACTCAATGGGCAATCAGATTGAGTTGTTCGGAGAAGGTTCCGTGCGGCGGCTCAGGGAAGTGCTGGGAATGTTCAGGGCTAACAGGATCATGCTCGTTACCGGAAGTTCATCTTTCCGGCTCAGCGGTGCGGAGGAAATAGTAATGGAGCAATTGTCCGGACATGAATCGGCAAGATTTACTGTTACTACCGAATGCCCGCAGATCGACTTCATAAAGAATGGCATTGAACTGGCGAGAGAATTTGTCTCCGATACAGTGATTGCTGTCGGAGGAGGAAATGTGATCGATACTGCCAAGGCAATCAGTTTTCTTTCGGCACAGTCGCAAAGTCCGGAATATGTGATTGAGAATTCAGCAAGGGCTTCAGAAAAAGGCAGGCCGCTTGTTGCGATTCCCACAACTTCAGGCTCGGGCAGTGAAGCAACACACTTTGCTGTAGTCTATTCCGGTATCAGCAAATTCTCTCTTGCATCCGATGCAATTCTGCCTGATGCGGCAATAGTGGATCCGGAACTGACTTATTCGCTTACTCCTTATCAGACTGCGGTCTCGGGAATAGATGCATTTTGCCAGGCAATAGAATCCATCTGGGCAACGGGCTCAGATGAGGAGTCAACCAAATACGCGGAAGAATCTGCGGAGCTTTCATACAATAATCTTTTGAACGCGGTGAGCAGTCCCGATGCGGTTTCGAGACGAAACATGTCGCGTGCTTCAAATCTTGCCGGCAAAGCCATAAACATTTCAAAGACAACCGCCCCGCATGCCGTGTCATA
>CAZTQR010000127.1:0-5406 GCA_964615795.1 uncultured Ignavibacteriaceae bacterium | reverse complement strand
AGAAAGAAAAAGACAGAGGAAGGGAAAGAAAGAAAAAGACAGAGGAAGAGAAAGAAAGAGAAATACAGGGAAAGGTAAAGAAAGAAAAAGACAGTGGAAGGAATAGAAAGAGAGAGACAGGGAAAGGTAAAGAAAGAAAAAGACAGTGGCAGGTAAGGAAAGAGAAAGAAAGAGGAAGGCAAAGAAAGATAAAGACAGAGGAAGGGATGGAATGCGAAAGAGAAAGAGAGATAAATGAAGAGACAGGAAAGCAACATTTGAGGAAGGAAAGAATGAAGGGTATGCAGGACAAAGTCCGCAGTGAGAGGAAAACTTTGTAGCGGGGGTTGCGTATCATACTGTATTAATAAATCATAATGCCATTGATTGGGTAAATTGAAAAGCGTATTTTGGAAACCAATTATACTGAAATAGTTTCTATTGAACACACATCCCGGCAACTCACCTGAAAGAATGCGGATACTTGAGCACTCGAGGAGGGTTTTCCATTCCGAAGGATTCCACAAGATCTCGATGGACGAGCTTTCAAGAGGATTGGGAATCAGCAAGAAGACCATATACAAACATTTTCCTTCCAAGGACAAGCTGGTTGAGCAGATCTGCGCGCAGACATCTGAGGTCATAACCGGAGAGATAGACAATATCGTTGATTCAAAGACTGATGTCGTGGAAAAGTTTGTCAGAATAATGAACCTGTACGGCGACTTTGCCATGAACATAGGCGAAAAGTGGCTGAAAGACCTGAGCATGCATGCCCCCCGCGAGGCGGCGAGGATAGACGAAAAAAGGCGTGCAAAGATCCACGATATTCTTACCCGGCTTATAAGGCAGGGCAAAAAGGAGAGGCTCATTGAGAACTTTCCCGTGCCAGTTATCATAAACACATTCACTGCTGCGGTCGCTTCCATAATGAATCCTGACTTCCTGTTAAAGAACAAACTGTCCGTACATCAGGCGTTCAGTGCAACTTACAATTTCCTTTTGAGCGGACTGCTTACAGCCAAAGGAAAAGAAAAACTCAAGAAGACAAAAGCTTTGTATGGCCGAAAGAACTGAATCAAAATCACTGATGATACCAAAAAAATATTCCGCACTTGCAATGATTCTGATGCTGGTCCTGGTATTCGGACAGCAATCAGCTTCCGGGCAGGACAGAATCGTAGTTACTTCGGTTGATGATGCAATAAGGGTGGCGCTGAAGAAGAATTCAGATATCAAGAATGCGAGGCTTGAAGAACTCAAAGCAGAGAGGAAAGTGTCTGAAGTTTACAGCGAGAACCTGATCCCGACTCTCACTTTCAAGATGGCTATGACGAGAGCATTCAAGAAGCAGGTGCTTAATATATTCGGAGAGACTTTCGAGATCGGATCGGACAATTCCATAGTCACTTCACTTGAAGCAGTCGAACCTGTGCCAATACTCGGCACGCCTGTATTTACGGGAATCCGGATCGCCGAGTATTACGAGAAGATCCAGAAGGAGAATGTGATGAGAGTGGAAGCGGATGTAAAGAACAACGTACGGAAGGCATATTATTCGGTATTGCTGGCGCAGGCAGTGCATGAGCTCAACATTGTAACTCAGAACAATGCGGAAGAGAATCTTAAAGTGGTTGAGGGAAGATACAGGAACGGAGTTGCGACAGAATTTGACCTGCTAAGAGCCAGGGTGAAGCTTGAGAACATACTGCCAAGCGTATCAAGGTCTGAGAGGAACATTGAGATAAGCAGGAAAGCCCTTGCTAAGACCATGGGGATGGACGTTTCCGACAACATACAGGTTGCGGGAGAACTTGGCTACGACAGCACCGAAGTGATACAAAGCACTGAAACGATGGTAAGGAAAATAACGGAAGGCAATGTACTGATAAGGCAACTGATGCTGAGCAAGAAAATAAATGAAGAGCTCGTGAAGGTTGATGATGCCAATTATCTGCCAAAGGTTTTCCTCTTTGCAAACTGGACAAACTCAAGCAATGAGAACGACGGCACTTCGATCGGCGGATACAGGTTCTTCAACACGATCAATGCCGGGCTGGGGTTATCATGGGACCTTAATCTCTTCAGAAACAGCTTCAAGAAGGAGCAGTCGGAGATTGACGTTAAGAAAACGGAGGAAGACATTCACAGCACAAAGCAGACGCTGAAACTTACATCAGAGAGCGCAGTGATAGCGCTTGATGATGCAAAGCAGAGGATACTCTCTCAAAGGTCAACCATGGACCTTGCTCAACGAGGCGTTGATCTTGCGAATCAGAGTTACAGGGCCGGAGTTCTGACGCAGATAGACGTACTTGATGCGGAACTTTCGCTTTACCAGTCGCGGCTTGGTTTCCTGCAGGCAATTTACGATTACCAGGTGGCCAAAGCGGAGCTTGAAAAGCTTCTGGAAAAATAACAACCGGAGAATTTTAAAATAAAATCAGAGATGAAGAAGTACTTCCTTAGTGCCGCCGCGATGATCACTGCGGCTTTGATACTTGCATCATGCGGAGGCAAGAGCGAGGAGAAACCGGAAGCCGAAAAGAAAGTGCAGGCGGTGAAGATCAGGGAGATCGAGTTTCAGCCGTTTCAGGACAATTACATCGTAGTCGGAATTGTGAAACCGTATGAATCGGCAAAGATAGCTTCCGAAGAAGGCGGCCTCATCACTTACATGCCATTTGACAAAGGGAAAAGAGTGGGAAGAGGACAGACCGTTGCAAGGTTCAGGAAAACATTTGACGAAGCGAACTACGAGCAGGCGGCAACACAGTATGAGCTGGCAATGAGCAACTTTGAAAGGATAGAGAAACTTTACAAAGAGAACATCTCCACTGAGCAGGATTACACAAATGCAAAGTTTCAGCTTGAGCTTGCCGAGAAGGCGCTTGACCTTCTTGAGACGAGGCTTGAAAAGGAATATGTGACCTCACCGATAAGCGGGATCGTCAATGAAAAATATCTGAGCAAGGGAGAAGTTGCCGGACCCGGCATGCCTATCATCAGCGTTGTTGACGTATCACGCGTGAAGGTTACGGCAGGCATTCCGGAAAGGTATATCGGGCAGGTAACAAAGGGAACGTCAGTTTCCATCACTTTCGAAGTCTATCCCGACGAAGTGTTTGAAGGACAGGTAAGCTATGTATCGCCTGTTCTGAGCGATGTCAACAGGACATTCGAGATCGAGATCGTGCTTGCCAACAAGGACGGAAGGCTGAAGCCTGAGATGAGCGCAAACATCAGGGTTCAGAAATCTTTGCAGGAAGATGCCATAGTGCTTGAACAGGATCTCATTGTTGATATGGGTGAAGAGAGATATGTATTTGTGCTTGAGAACAACATTGCAAAGAAGCGTGCGGTAACCTTAGGAGGAAGGATGGACAATGCAGTTCTCATCACATCAGGACTTTCAAAAGGAGACAAGCTGATCTATGAAGGATTCCAGTTTGTGAATGACGGCGACAAAGTAACGGTTATTAACTAAGAATTTTCCACCGGCATGACCATATCAAAACTTGCAGTTGACAACAAGGTAACCGTTTACATACTGATGGCATTAGTGCTCATCATCGGGACATTTTCGTACACGTCTATTCCGAAGGAAGCCGCGCCATCCATCACCATACCGAACATCTTCGTGACCACAGCTTACATAGGTGTTTCGCCGCAGGATATAGAGAACCTTGTGACGCAGGAGATCGAAAAGGAAGTGAAGGGTATAAAGGACGTGAAGGAAGTGACCTCGGTCTCACAGGAAAGCTTCTCGTTTGTGAACATTGAGTTCAATCCCGATGTGGTAATTGATGACGCCTTGCAGAAGGTCAGGGACAAAGTTGCAATAGCAAAGACCAAGATGCCCGTTGACATAGAAGAGCCGGTGGTCTCGGAAATAAACCTGTCCGAACAGCCGATGCTTTTCATCAACCTTTCCGGCAACTTCGGCCTTGCAACGCTGAAAGACATTGCAGACAATCTAAGTGATGATATTGAAGCAATTCCGGGTGTGCTTTCAGCAGATGTAAAGGGCGGGCTTGAGCGTGAAGTGAAGGTGAACGTTGACGCATCGAGGCTGAAGTTTTACAACATCTCGTTCAACGACATCATAAATAAGATCGGCGCAGAGAACCTGAGCATACCGGGCGGAAGTGTTGACATCGGCAAGCAGAACTATCTGATCAGGGTACCGGGCGAGTTTGACGACCCTGCAAAGATCAGCGACATTGTTGTCAAATCGGAAAAGGACATGCCGATCTATGTAAGAGATGTTGCGCAGGTCATTTACGGTTTCAAGGAAAGAACTACGATGTCAAGGGAGAACAGCCAGGAAGCCGTATCGCTTGTGGTGAAGAAGCGAAGCGGTGAGAACATCATCCGTATCGCGGATGAGATCAAGTCGCTCGTAAAGTCGAGGGAGTCGCAGTTCCCCAAGGGCCTGAAGATAAGCTACACGGGAGACGCTTCGAAGAGCATCCGAAACACGGTACATGAACTTGAGAACGGCATCATAACAGGATTTCTGCTTGTCTGCATCATCCTTCTTGCCTCGATGGGTTTGAAGAATGCGTTCCTTGTTGCCACATCAATCCCCTTCTCGTTCCTGATCAGTTTCATAGTGCTGTATGCAATGGGCATCACAATGAACATCGTTGTACTCTTTGCGCTGATACTTGTGCTCGGGATCATAGTGGATGATGCGATAGTGGTTGTAGAGAATATTTACAGACTTCAGGAGGCGGAGGGTTACAATGCACACGATGCCGCAATAGAAGGCCCGCGGGAGGTTCAGATTCCCGTTACTATTGCGACGCTTACTATCATATCATCGTTTGCTCCATTGCTGTTCTTTCCCGGGATTGTGGGAGAGTTTATGAAGTACCTTCCTATTACGCTCATAGTCTGCCTATTCTCTTCGCTGTTCGTTGCGCTTGTATTCAGTCCCGTGCTTGCAGACCAGTTCATTAATTTCAAGAAAGACCGCGAGAGGCTTGAGAAGAAGAACAAGTGGTACAATTTCATAGTCAGGTTTCACCTTTGGTTTGACGAAGTCTTTGCAAGGATTGTAAAGAAGTATGAGAGGACCATAAGGTTCAGCTTAAGGCACAGAAAGCTGACCATAATTGGAATAGTGGCATTCCTTGTAGTAGTGTTTGTGCTTTACGGAGCATTCAACAACGGCGTTGAATTCTTCCCTTCAGTTGAACCTCAGCAGGCGTACATATACGTCAACATGCCAGTCGGAACAAACCTCGACAAATCCAATGATGTAGTGAAGAAGATAGAGGAGAAGCTTCCGCCTTTCAAAGACATAGAGTATTACCTTACAAATGTCGGATCGGAGATAGGTGAAGGCTTCGGGTCGGAGTCATCGAACAAGAGCACTATTACGCTCAGTTTCTTTGACAAGGAGGACAGGTCGCAGAGTTC
>CAZTQR010000126.1:0-5457 GCA_964615795.1 uncultured Ignavibacteriaceae bacterium | reverse complement strand
GAATCCAATACCGTGACAATCATCTATCTCCGGATGCAGAATCACTTAATTAAACTGACGACAATTTCAAATTGAAACCTGCCGAAGTAACTTTATGTATAAGTTTAAATAAAGTTCGTAATATGCATTGACTATTACAATTTAAGTGTTGAAATTGCCCCATCATTTGCAGCCGTGTTTTGTATACAATCAATGTATGCAATCGGCTTCGTCAGATCAGTCGGAACCGTCACATATCAGACTGCCCCAAAGCAACTTCTAACCTTAATATAAGGAGATGAAATGACTCATAAGTATTTAGCGCTTCTGCTGTCGCTTACCGGAATTCTGATTCTGACAGGACAGAACTTCTTTGTGGAGCAGGCGGGCAGTGAAAGGCCGGGCGCAAACGGCAACTCTGGCGGCAAAGTGCAATTGGTCGCCTTTCCAAATGTACGGCTCAACCCTTCATCTGCAACTCAGCAGACCGGCGTTGATATAGTGAGGGACCCGAACAATGCTAACCTTCTCTTTGCTACTGCACTAACAACTATCAATGGAGGCGCGGCGTACAACGGGGCCGGCGTTTATGTTTCCACAAACGGCGGATTCACGTGGACGGGCAAGGATACTCTTAACTCACCGAAGATCGACGATATGCGGGGCTTTCCGGTGCCTGTTGTTGACAGGCTCGGCAGATTCTATGTGACACACATAACCTCGGCCACCAATTTCGGATCGCCGATAGGAGTCGGTGTCAATTACTCAACGGACAGGGGAGCAACATGGTCTTCAACTGTTCAGATCGTAAACGATATTTATGCGGACAGAAGCGTTTCATGCACCGATGATTCACCGGTAAGCCCGAGTTACGGAAACCTCTATGCGGCATGGTCCACGGCCTCGTCCAATCCTGCCACCGGAAGATTTTCCAAAACAACTGACGGGGGAGTTACATGGACGACTCCGATTCAGCTTAATCCGGGCTCAGCATCAAGAAGCGCCACAGGTCACGACATAGTTTGCGGAGTGAACGGTGAGATCTACTCTGCATATGCAATGTCACAGACAACATCTCCCTTTACAGAAGATTATATAGGTTTCTCAAGATCAACAAATGCAGGATCTTCGTTCATTGTGAACGAAACTGCAATTGACATCACAGGGATCAGGTCAAATTCATTCAACGGATGGGGAGTTTCGGTCAACGGGTTTCCAAGAGTTGCCGTAGATAAGAGCAGTGGCCCGAGAAGAGGCTGGATATACATAGTATCAAGTCAGAGGGGACAGTCTCCGGCAGGAAATGATGCTGACATTGTACTTTACAGGTCATCAAACAACGGCGTCAACTGGTCTTCCGGGATCAGGGTGAATCAGGACGCACTGAACAACGGCAAAGTTCAGTTCTTTCCTGCGCTTTGCGTGGATGACGGCGGAATCCTTCATGTTGCATATTACGACAACAGGGCATTTGCCTCGACCGGTGACTCATGTTCCGTGTTTCTTTCAAGCTCTCTTGACGGTGGAAACACATGGACAGAAGCTGAGATTGCGGACCATCACTTTAAGCCAAAGACAGCTCTGAATTTCACCGGAGGATTCTTCGGAGATTACATCGGCATTGCACCGAGTCAGGGCAGAGTGGTTGTAACATGGATGGACGACAAAGGCGGAGCGCCGGGATTCTATAACGCATGGAGCGGTGCATTCCAGGCAGTTACATATCCGCTGAACTCCTTTAGTCTTAGGAATCCGGCCGCAGGTGCAACCATAGTTTCGCTTGCAAGTTCTCCGCAGAATGTAACAATAGAGTGGGACACATCCGCTTCCACAGCATCTTACAAATGGATATTCGGAAGCCCTACAACAACTCCGAGACTGATCACTCTTCCGTCCTCCTCGAATTTTCTCACACTCACCCTTGGACAGCTTGACATCCTTCTTGCAGGGCTTGGGATACCGCAGGGCGGAGAGATCACCGGGCAGTGGGATGTATGGGCATTCAGGAACAATCAGCAGAATGATTCGCTGAAGGCAGGCAACGGGCCGAGGCAGATTACATTCAGACGGGGAGTCCCGCAGTTACTGCCGTTCACACTCAGCTTTCCGAACAACGGCAGTACAATACTTACATCACCGTTCAATAATTCCAACGTTTCGATCAG
Organism: uncultured Ignavibacteriaceae bacterium; assembly: GCA_964615795.1. GTDB lineage: Bacteria > Bacteroidota > Ignavibacteria > Tepidaquicellales > Tepidaquicellaceae > JADJAH01. The sequence continues at coordinate 3,313 of CAZTQR010000126.1, read as the reverse complement.
ATGGAACCGCTCCGGCGGCGGAGTGAACTACAGGTGGAGATTCGGGGCACCGGGTATCGGACAGGTCTTGCTTGACCTTCCGTCGAACAGTTCCGGATTTGATTCGGTGCTTACTATCAGCAACAGGACGCTTGATGGGGTCCTTGTCGGACTGGGACTTGCACCCGGCGATTCCGTAAACGGACAGTGGGCCGTTTGGGCTTATGCGGGTACAGATTCTCTCAGGTCGTCAAATGTTTACAATCTCACGCTTAAGAGACAGCCGAGAGGTGATGTACTCATAGTTTATGATTCAACCACGGCAAGCTCGAGAATTTCAAGAGACTCCGTGATTGCCAATCTCAATGCAATGGGAATGTCTTACGATGTTTTTAACCGCGGAGTGAACATCAACAATTCTTCCATCTCTTACAGAGGATTCAAGAGAGTGCTTCTGCTCGGGGAAGCTTCCTCGGTGATGTCAAATGCTGTAAAGGATTCGCTGAAGTCATATCTCCTTTGGGGAACAGCAAATCAGAAAGCAAAGCTCATGGTCATGGCAGAGGACATCGGCTATCATCTCGACAGGCCGGCATCTGTTTACTACGATCCCGACTTTGCAAGGTCGTGGCTGGGATTTGAATACGGAAGCGATTTCCCCGGAACTTCGGGAGGCAAAGGACTTACCGGCGCTCTTGCAAATCCGAATATAAACGACAGCACAGTTGGCCCAAGGCCTGATGTCATCAAAAAGTCGGCAAGCATTCCTGCATATGAACTTCACGAGCTCTACCGTTTCCGGGGCACAACTCAGCTCAACGGTGTGGGGAGGATCGGCGAGACTTTCAATGTTTCAGTAATGGCAATAGACGTGGAATCACTCAGAAGAGCCACAGACAGCCCGCCGGCAAGCCCTGTGAGGAGGTTCCTGAAATCAGCTATTGATTTCGTTGACGGGCTTCTTACCGTATCGGTGAATCAGATAAGCTCTCAGATTCCACAGAAGTTCGGGCTTAATCAGAATTACCCGAACCCGTTCAATCCTTCGACGAAAATTGCATTTGACATACCTTCAGCCGGTAATGTTACCCTGAAGGTGTATGATGCACTGGGAAGAGAAGTTGCACTGCTCATAAACGAAGAACTTCAGGCAGGCAGTTACGAGAGATCATTCGACGCGGTTTCACTTGCCAGCGGAGTTTACTTCTATACTCTTTCTTCGGGTTCATTTATTGAAACAAGGAAGATGCTGCTTCTGCGCTGATCGATGCTTTCCGTATATGATGTGAGGTGTGCGGGCAACATAGATTCGGACTTAAACTTCACATGCAGTAAAAATTTCTGCAGGCTCACGGTTGATTCCGCGGGCCTGCACGTTTTTGATACGTTGCACGGTAAACTTGCATTGTTCATAAATTCATACTTATGCTGATGTTCAGCAAACCCTGCTCCGGCCAACTCTGTCCAAGACGATTTACTTACGAATGCCATCTACAGCGAGGATTCTATCCGCAGAAAGTTAATCGCTTTCTTTTGAACGATCAAAAGAAAGCTTGGCAAAGAAAAATCGCCCGCTGCAGCCTAATCGCCTGAAATTGCTCGCTCAGGCTGCGAGAATTTCAACTCCTCACCCAAACGAATACTTCGTTTGGGTTCGTCAAACAAGAAATTCTCGCCCGCCTGCATAGAGTGTTCCTGTTCTCTATTCTTCGGGCAGGCTGACGCCTTCGCTCACAATTTCTTCACGGCGATTAGGCTGAGGCGGTTTATTTTTACAACATCTGGAAAGATCTTGATATCTGGAATGCAAGTCCAGCAAATTTCTGATTTCGAAAATAATTTGGACAGCATTGTGCTCCGGCTTCACTGCAATCGCTTAACATTGTTGAAATTGCAAACCGATTAGCATATCTTGAAACAGTTCAACCAACTTTTTTTCACAAAACAATACCATTATTAAAATGCATCGCAAGCTTTTTGTGTTCTCAATTCTGTTGCTTGGAGCAGTTGCCTTCATGGGTCAGAAAGACAAAGACGAAGACCCGAGATGGAACATCCCCAATTCAGCAGCATATCTCAGCGGAGAATATGTTCCGCTTCCAGTAGCTCAAAACGACATCAAGCAATTCACTTATGAACCAAGGACAACGATAACTCCGATTGGAGTTCTTACTGTGTTCCCTAATGTGAGGGTTCTTCCTTCCACAATAATGCAGCAGTCGGAGGTGATAATTACCCGCGACCCGAATGACCCGAGTGTCCTGTTTGGTTCTTCAAACGCCGCAAGGACTTCCGGCGGATCATTCATCAGCGAAGGAGTTTACGTATCAACGGACGGCGGTATGACGTGGAGAGGTTCGGATACGGTCAATACGCCGATACTAACAGACCAGAGAGGCGATCCCGGTCCGGCAATTGACAAGAACGGAAGATTTCACCTGACCCACCTCACATCCGCAACAGTGTTCGGAGGCGTTACAGGTATCGGTTCAAATTACTCAACCAATAGAGGCCTCAACTGGCAGCCCACTGTTCAGCTTGTTAATGATGCCAATGCCGATAAGAATCTTGCGGGAACTGACGATTCTCCCACAAGCCCGTATTACGGTAACGTTTACTGCGCGTGGACATCGTTTGGAACATCTCCTGCAACAGGTAGGGCGGCAAGGACAACCAACGGCGGCGTTACATGGGAACCGGCACAGCAGATCAATGTGGGCCTTAACGGAAGATTTGCACAGGGCCACGATGTAGCATGCGGTCCGAACGGAGAAGTCTATGTGGTATGGACAGCCGGGCAGTCTGCTTCACCGTTCACCGAGGATTTCGTCGGCATGGCAAAATCAACAAACGGCGGAGCAAACTATGTAACTACCGAAAGCATCTTTGATGTAAACGGAAGCCGCTCGACATCATTCAACGGATGGGGAATCAGGACAAACGGATTCCCGAGAATTGCAGTTGACAAAACCAACGGCCCAAGACGCGGCTGGATCTATGTAGTTACAAGTCAGCTTAATCTCCCGCCTGCCGGATCTGACGCTGATGTGATCCTCAACAGATCATCAGACGGCGGCGCAACATGGTCAACAGGAATCAGAGTCAATCAGGATCCGCTCAACAACGGAAAGGTGCAGTTCTTCCCGGCTGTCTGCGTTGACGATGCCGGCGGAGTGAATATCGTTTATTATGACAACAGAGCATTCCCGTCATCAGGTGACTCTGCTACAGTTTACATTTCAAGGTCAGTTGACGGCGGTACAACCTTCACAGATGTTGAGGTTGCTGATCACCACTTCAAGCCAAAAGCGGCAACGGGCTTTGGCGGAGGTTA
>CAZTQR010000125.1:0-5515 GCA_964615795.1 uncultured Ignavibacteriaceae bacterium | reverse complement strand
TGCAAGTATGGAACACAAACTTCTTCGAACTTCCTCATGAAGGGAATTCAGAATCGCTGAAAGCCGAAAGGATATTCGGAACTCTTGAAATGGTCTTCTCGGGAGTAAGGCTTCCTAATAAAAGATTACGCTTGCTCAAAAGGACTGTCAGCAAGCAGGACCTGAGGATGTTCAGAAATGCAATGGGCGCAGTGCATTTCGATTATCCCAATTACCCGCGGAAGTTTTCCCGCAACGGCGTTTCAATTGTGCTTATCAACCGGGCAACATATTTGCCGCACTTATACAGAGCTCTCAGGAATATCGCATCCCAGAAACTTCCTGCAGGATTCAGGTGCGAACTTCTTCTCCTCAGCAAACATATTGATGACGAAGAACGGCAACAGATTATCAGTATACTGAATACTGCGGCAGTGAATATTCCTGTAAACTTCGCTGTAGCAGAAAAACTTGATGACATAAGCTCTATCGGCCATTGCCTTAATAATATTTTCTACGACAATGTCCTGTTCCTTGGCGAGAATCATCTGATTGATGAGAATTACATCAGGGTTACTTATGCATCTATTGTTAGTCATCCGGATTTTTTTGCCGCGACAGGAACATCGCAGCTTGAGTCAAGCACTCTTCCCCCCAAGTGGTTCAGGACCTACAAATCAGAATTCTGGAACGGACTCGAGCCCGATATGAATCCAAACGGTCAATCACTTTTGAAAGGAAAGACTGTGTATGGAATGCTATTCAATTCCAAATATCTTAAAGAGAAGCTGGGCTCGCTGAATTTGGATTTAGGAATGTTCCGCGGATCAAGCATAGAAGAAATTCTTACCGGAATTGCAAAGGAGAACTATGAACATGTAAAGGTCATCAGCAGATTGAAGCTGAAGTACCTGGTTTACCCGGGAGAGCTCCAATGGAATAACATGAGAAGCAAGTTCAGGCATGCTGGTTACAGGAACATTGATACCGTAGGTGCAAAGTCCGGCGGCATCACACAGATCACTGAAACTATTGCCAAACTCGGGAAGTATCCGCTGAAGAAGATCTTATCCGAAGGCAACCAATACAAGGGCGACACTGATGTACTTGTAGTCGAGAAACTCAAAGGAAGATTGAGCAGGCTTACCGGGATTGGCAACGGATTGAACAGCGCAGGCGGAAACGGCCATCATCCTCACACGGAGACTATACGGGAAAAGAAAAGATCCGCACGGTCCGGAGTGTCTGTTGTAATCTGCTGTTATGACAGCGAAGATGTTTTGCCAATGACGCTTGATAAGATCTGCAGGCAAAAAGTAAGTGCTGAAATTGAATGGGAGATCGTAATTGTTGACAACGGTTCCACAGACAGGACGGCAGAGATAGCAAAAGAGAGTTATGAAAATACAACCTGTACGGCACAACTCAGGATCGTAAAGGAAACTGAGCCCGGACTGTCTGCCGCCAGGCTCAAGGGCCTGAGCACGGCACGATATGATCTTGTGGTCTTCTGCGATGATGACAATCATCTTGATGAATCTTTTGTAGAACTTGTGCATGAGGTCATGTGCTCCGATGAGAAGATAGGTGTGCTGGGTGGACAAAGCACCGGTCATTTTGACGGTAGCCGGCCGGAATGGTTTGATACATGGAAGAACAGTTTTGCTATTGGAAAACAATTCAGTGAAGCTGGAGACATAACATGGAAGCGAGGTTACGTTTGGGGAGCAGCAATGGCAGTGAGAAAGAATGCTCTGAAGAATCTGATTGACGGTGGCTTCAGGTCACTTCTCACTGACCGCAAGGGAAATGCACTATCGGCAGGCGGCGATACTGAAATTTGCTACGCCTTGAGAAATGCCGGTTGGAAGATCTGGTACGATCCACGACTGAAGTTCAGGCATCATATTTCACGCGAAAGGCTTGACTGGTCTTATCTGCGAAAGCTGTTCAGGGGCTTCGGGCAGGCTTCGGCAATTCTCGATATATATCTCAGGAAAGCTTCCCAAAAATACAGAGGCCAATTTTCGGAACGCAAACCCGGCTCCAAAATAACAGAAATGAGGAAGACGATTCGAAGCCTCCGAAAAGTCCGCTACAAAAAACTTCTGACCTTCAAACGAAAACGTGAAGGTGACAGCGACCTCCCAATGATCGAATACTGCCTTGGCAGACTTGAAGGACTGATGAGCCGTGAAGGAAATTACAACCGCGGTTTGAGATTGCTTAAAAGAACGGTCAGAAAACGGGACCTGAATTATCTCAGCTTACCTTTTCGGGATTCAGGATCCTGCTATCCCCGATATGATCCTCAGAAAAAACTCAACGGCGTTTCCGTTATTGTTTGTACATACAACGGCGCCTCCCGATTGGCTGAAACTATAAAGCACATAGCCAAGCAGAAAGTTCATCCGCAAATTTTGTGGGAAGTGATTCTCGTTGACAATGCATCCACGGACAATTCCAAGGAAGTTACGATCAATGAATGGAAGAAGCACAACTGCAACGCAAAGCTGATTGTCGTTGACCAGCCTGTGCCGGGTAAACAGCTTGCACTTGAGAAGGGATATCAGGTTTCAAATTATGAATACTGGATCACATGCGATGATGACAACTGGCTGGATGAAAACTTTGTGCAGCTGACCTATGACATCATGAGCAGCAATCCGAGGATAGGTGCGCTCGGTGGTCCCAACGAACCACTGTGCGAAGTGAAGCCTCCGGACTGGTTCAATTATTTCAAACGCGACTATGCGGGCGGCCCACAGCCGGATGTGCACACGGGGATCGTATCTGAAGGAAACATAACTTGGAAGCGCGGGTACGTTTGGGGCGCCGGAATGATCGTGAGAAGAACTGCCTGGGAGCAACTCCTTCGCGACGGGTTCAGAACTTCCATGACTTGCCGCAAAGGAACAGAGCTTTCTTCCGGGGGTGACTCGGAGGCATGCTATGCTCTTGTGCTTGCCGGATGGGAGATATGGTATGATTCGAGACTGAAACTAATTCACTGCATGCCCGGCGGAAGGCTCTCATGGGATTATCTTGTGCGGCTGTTCAGAGGATTCGGAAAAGCTACAGTGGGCCTTGAGCTCTATGAGAAAGCCATACAGCTCGCGCGCGCTGATGCAGATGATGAAGAGATCAACGGAAGGGACTGGAAGTACGAGTTTTGGACATCATTCAACATTCTAAGAAAATACGGAATAAGAAAGCTACTATCTCTCAGGCATCCTCAGGATGACAACACAGAGATCCTGATGCTCGAGTTTCATCTGGAAAAGCTCAAGGAGTTGTGGAAATCCCGCAAAGAGTACGACAGAAATTTTGAAGCGCTGAAGAAAGCACCGTGGAAGAAGGAATTCAAGTACCTTAAAGCTCAGCACAGAAAGTATATTGAGAGCGAAAATGATTTCCGGTACGGATGGCCGTGGAGTGGGATCACTTACAGGTCCTATAACGAAGCGCAGGACAAGACTGACCTACCGAAGATCAGCATACTGTCTCCCTCATTCAACTCACAGGGAACAATTGAGAAGGCGATTCTCAGCGTCCTCAATCAGGGTTATCCGAATTTTGAGATGATTGTCTGCGACGGCGGCTCAGCTGACGGTACCGTCGAGATCCTGAAGAAATATCCGCAGGTAAAGTGGATCTCGGAGCCTGACAAAGGGCAGTCGGATGCTATGAATAAAGCATTCCGCATGTCAACGGGCGACATCATCGCTTATCTGAACGTCGATGATTACTTTCAAAGAGGAGCGTTCTTTGAAGTTGCAAGAAAGTTCAAGGAGAATCCGGAAGCTGAAATGCTCATAAGCAACCTGTTCTTCGAATTCTCAAACCATACTTTCACACGAGTGCCTGAAAGAGAGTATAAGAAGATCATGCTCCCGTTCAAGTATATGTTCCCGATCAATCCTGTCAGCTATTTCTATAAGAGAAGTGTTCAGGATGAGATTGGCCCGTTCCCGCTTGACAACCATTTCACAATGGATTACTGGTTCTTGCTGAAGGCTTATCAGAATTTCAGCATTGTGCAAACTGATTTTCACCTCGGCACATTCTGCATGAACGGTTACAACAAAACCTCCAATGCAGACAACAGAAAGAATACACATATCAGGGTAATGTATCACTGCTGGCATTATGACAAGAAGATGCTTCCGTACTATATGTATAACTACTACAAGCATTTTTACTATGACACAAAGCCCTGGAATCTGAAGTCAGTTTGGCATAAGGTGAGAAGGCAACTGAAGAGGATATACTCTGTCCTGACACTGAAAAAGAATAAGTATTATTCGTCGAGGCTGTATGAACTTGGAAGATACCGATATTACGAAAAAAAGAAGTTGAGATCAATCTTCTGGACAGCTTCATCATTCATAATGTATCCGAAATCGCTCAGGAGCTCGGAAAGATGGAATGTCTTCCTACCGGCCGTATTTGGTCTGAAGTACAGCGAAAAGCTTAAGGGCGCTTACAGATTCCTGGCTTATCCTCCGGGCATGTCACTTGCTCACAAGCTCACCTACTACGGAAACGAATATCGTAAGTCAGGAAAATCTCTTAAGGGCAGGTCTTTACTTATGCTTGCATTCATTGCTTCACCTGCACACTTTTTCAAAAATAACGGAACAGGATCACTTCCAAAGGGCAAGCCGGGTTCATTAAAGCAAAAGTCCGGGATGTACTTTGACAAGGCAGGTTATTATTATCATAACAAAAAGCGCTTCAACTCACTCTTTTTCGTTCTGATGTCACTTGCTTTGTATCCGGTATCTTCATCGCAAAGGTCAAGAAGAACTCTTCTTGCCTATTCCCTGTTCGGAGAAAACTTCATTAGCGAAGCAAACATTATCAAACATCTTTACAAAGATGACAAGCAGTATGATTTTGCTTACAAGCTCAACTACTACGGAAAGAAACAATCCGAAGAGGGCAGAAAGGCTTATGGCAAGGCACTGTTGATTGCTACTTACCTGATGTCTCCGAAGTACTTCAAGGAAAGAGGCAAATACGAAAGCGGAAAAGTGATCGTCTCGAAGCAGAGTCAGAGCAGGGTCATCAAACCGGTTTCAAACATACTGGACAACATCACTCCGGGCGGACAATTGAGAGAAGGGGTCGAACCAAATTCAGGCAAACTGGAAAGCACTTATGGCGAAAAGTTGAGTTTGTTAAGATTCAAGATTCAGCAATCCTACGACTTCTTCCGCTACCGAAAATTCAAAGCGAAATCAAAATTCCTGTATGCCGACGCGCAGGATTTCTATTATGCCGGGAAAAAGTCGAAAGTGCCGGGACCGCTTATTTCGTCTTTTCTGTTCTATCCTCCATCTTTACTGAACAGGAATAAGTGGAGCCTGCTTATGAACTCCCTGCTCAGCGATTCAACACTCACAAAGATCAAGCGCTCCGTAAAGGGACGAAAGCCGTAAAGCCCGCGGATGCAAAGCGCAAAGCACACCGGATCCACATCTTGAAAAAAGGCATCAGCATAATCGTCTGCTGTTATAACAGCTCGGATGTT
>CAZTQR010000124.1:0-5667 GCA_964615795.1 uncultured Ignavibacteriaceae bacterium | reverse complement strand
TGTGAAAAACCGGCACATCTCGAAATTGTTCACACGGATAGCTCCCGCAGATTGCACAGATTGCCGCTGATCCTGAGCATATGAAAAACCGGCACATCTCGAAATTGTTCACACGGATAGCTCCCGCAGATTGCACAGATTGCCGCTGATCCTGAGCATATGAAAAACCGGCACATCTCGGAATTTTTCACACGGATAACTCCCGCAGATTACGCGGATTGACGCTGATCAGCAGGTGGTAAGGGCGGCACATCTCGGAATTTTTCACACGGATAACTCCCGCAGGCTGCCCGGATCAGGTACAACTTTGATGACTTTGCACTGCATAAGCTAATGAAGAGCCTGCATTCGGACAGTAACACAGTTGAGCGCGAGTGGCTGATTGAGAAAGCAAATGAGCTTGACAACTGACTCCGGAATTTTTTGATAATGTCATGTTTAGCAAGATCATTCTTTTGTGTGACTTTATGGGCAGCAAAGTCGTATTATGCAATTGTCGGGCTCATCTGAATTCTTACTGAATCACTGAGTAGATCATCAGCACTATTATCAAATTACAGCCGCCTGCCATATAAACCGGCAAGCGGCTGAAGATTCACAGAAAAATATTCAGCATTGCTGTTTTCCGAGATCTGTTACGGGATAATTGCTCCTACAAAATTGAGACTGTTATTGTCTGCAATTGCAAGATCCGTAATGTCAACATAGTTATCACCCGTAAGGTCTGTGGCAACATACCCTGTTGTGAAGTTATACGCATCGTTGTCTATTTGCCCGAGATCGGTTGCATCCACGAGTCCGTCTTTGTTCACATCCCCGCCGTAGATCGCGAACCTCACAGGCGACGCATCGATCATTATCATGTTGCTTCCGAATGCCTGGAATTGAGACAATGTGAAGTCATAAGATGCCGACCCGAGACTGAACTGTACACCTGTGCTGCTGAAAGTCTGCACTGAATTCCTGTGATTCAGATCAATATAGTACGGGATGCCGTCAACCGCATTTGCAAAGTTGAATTGTCCGTTTCCGTTAGCATCCAGCAATCCCTTGGCTGAATCAACAACGGAGTATGGCGGGAACATATTGCGCAGATACACCCTCATTGTATCGGGCACCATCAGGTCTGTTGAAGGATTGTAGAAGCCTTGTATGAGTGCGGTAAGACTGAGCGCCGAGAATGAAGATGTGGTGAAATTGAATTCGGAAATATATGATCCCGGTCCTGCAGAGTCGTTCACCCTCACACGCCAGAAATACTGAGTCAATGGCTGAAGCGAAGGCACATAGCTTGAATTCGGAACATTTGTAATGTTGATCACAGGAAACAGGAACAATGGATCGGTTGCAACTTCAAGCCAGTAGGAAGTCGCGCCCGGAACAGTGGTCCAGACGAGAGGGCTTCCCGGAGGAACAGCGGGTGCATTATTCGGAGGCGACACCTGCGCTGTCGTGAGTTTGTTGGGACATTCAACAACGTAATGATAAACGCCCTGATCATAAGCCGTGTAGGTGCCGCTGGTAAATCTGTTGGTGGCGCTGTCATAAGTAACTGTTTCGCTTTCAGTTCCGCCGGCAGTACCTTGTTTCCTGTCATCCTGCGCAGTGATCTGATATTTGCCTCCACCGAGCTTCTTAACATTTGTAACATTAACGATGTGGCTTCCTGTGCTTGTATCGCCGGATACGGTGTCAATGTTGTACCACCATACAAACATCTCCACATCCTGATCATTGTCAAGTTCCTTCTGAAGCGAATATATGCTGTCTTTACTGACCTTTCTTGTTGTAATTGGAATGTTGTTTTTCTTAAGATAGTCTGCTTTGTTCTGGTAATAATTATCCGCGGTCATCGTTCCGCCGCTGAAGCCCGTCGCTTTCTTCATGCTGTCGAGAGAAGCGTAAGCGCTGTCGAATGTCAGGTTATGCTGTTTCTTCAGGAACTTAAGACTGTTTGAGAATCCTACCGGAGCACATTCGTTATTCCCGCAGTCCTGATTGGGCATGCCCTGAACGCTATGAGAAGAAGTATCCTTAACACTTCCTGTATTCTGAAATGGTTTTGCAAGAGGAACTTTCAGACCAAAAGAGTTTGGATTGAAGAAAAAGAATCCGTCGAAAACTCTGTAAACGTAATCAAAGACCTGTGCAGATTCCGTGATAGGCGGCGGAGTAAATATGGGGTTATCGGTAATGGAATATCCTATAAGTACATTCGGCACGGGAATGCCTTTGTCCCCGATGTCAAACGCAAATGTTATGGACTGAGTTTGCCCGTACGGGGCCTGATTGAACAGGATTGCGTTCTGCACCTGCCATACAGTTTCAGTTCCCGTTGTTTGCACTGAGAGATTGAAATATTTCATAGAAGGGTAGCCTTCGGTTGTGAGTCTTACCAAGCCCCAGTCGGAATCGTACTCAAGAAATCCGTTCAGCTCGTAGTCAATCTGATGTAGCACAAGCACCGGATCAATGGGTTCAATTGCAGTAGTGAACTGAATTATTGAGAAATTTCCCTGTGAACCTGTTGTTCCTGTGTAACTTCCGGTCCAGCAAGCGCTGACATTTGTTGCGTATCCGGGAGTGGATGTACTGATTGCATCAACACTTCTTGATGTGCCTGTGAATCCGTTCTGCCTGATCTCAACAAGCAGATTTCCACCGCCGTAAAAGTAAGGAGTATTGAAAGCTATTTCCGTTCCGAACTGATTCGGGTTACTGCCGGAACTGTATGATCCCGCACTGATTGTCAGTTGGCCCGACCTGACCTGAATCTGCGGACCAACTACATTGTTTGCAAATGTAAGGCTTCTGTTAACAGGATCAACACTTCCGCTGAGGTAGATGTCGTAATTATTGAAAGTGACACCAGCCGGAGGCCAGCTTGAAGTTGCCGACTGCGGAAGCCTGAAGCTGATCGCATTGAGATTTTTTCCGGCCAGTCCTGTCAGTTGATTCTGATGAATGAGCAGTTGGTATGTCCTGGGTGTAGCTGAAAGCGGACCAACAAAAGTGGCTGTGCCCCCTGTTGCAGAATAGTTGTTTGGAACAACCTGTGTGAGATTCTGATTGGCACTGCTCTCACTCCGGGCGACCTGTTTCTCCAGAACTGCCGAGAGGAATATTGTCATCAGAATCATAAAGATGTTGAAAGTTTTCATGATTGATTCATTTTGTTGAATTGATGTTAGTGAGTCCGGACAAGCGGTTTCTGTTTGCATTGTATTCCGCGATCACAGGAATAATCTGTGTGAAGAATCAATTCATCTATAAGAACCGCTATGGCAGCCGGTGTGCTTCAAAATTTCAACGGTGTAAACGGGGCCGTAACGCCGGACAAATATCGTTCTGCATGTGAACGTATTATGGTGTCATCAGGGCAAGTAGTCTTCGATTGCCGGTGGTGTGAGTTTGTTCCCTGCGATGCACGTTCGGGAAGATTGCGGGAATGTATCCGCCGCCAATTTAAGGCAACGCCTTCATATTTGTTCTGTTGTGGGTGAAATAGACAATTCGGATTCAAATGTCAATGTGTTTTAGTTCACCCGCAGATGAGGCCAATATGAAACATTCCTATTTAACGTCCGAAGATGTGACCTGATACCTTTGAACCAAAGTGAGTCATTATTGCCGCAACATGTTTCACTGAAGTTGCGTAACTTTGAACCATACAATCTAAACATCCGGGATGCGCGAAGAGATCATTGCCGGCCTGAACGAACCGGCACGACTCGAGAAATTGTACAGAAAGAACAAGACATTATTTCGTGATGAATTCAATCTGATATATGAAGACATCTCGGAGAGCAATACTGCCCGGGTATGGAACGAGCGGCTGAACTACAACGATGAGACCGAACGGTTCGAAAACAGGAATGAACTTCTGTTTGTGATCATTGCTGCCCTGCTTGCCGGACTTGGGGCAAAGTTTCCTGAGATTGGGCAGATCAACAATGAATACTTCTATCTGCGGTTTACTTCCTTTCTGGTGTTTCCTGTTCTTACTGCATACTTTGCAGTCAGAAATGACACTCCTTATATAAAGCTGGTACCTGTTGCGATAATAATTTATGCGGCGGCGGTTTACTTAGCTCTGCTTCCCGGAAACCCTGAAAGCGACACACTTCGGCTTGCATGCATTCACATTCCCTTTGTCCTTTGGGCTGTCGCCGGGTATGTGTTTTCAGGTTGTAAGCTGAAGAACAACCCCGGCCGAATTGACTATCTTAAGTTTAACGGTGATATGGCGGTTATGACTGCAGTAATTCTCATCGCAGGAGTGATACTTACCGCTCTGAGCATCGGACTGTTCTCGCAGATAGATATGTGGTTTACAAAGTACTTCACTAACTATGTGGCTGTGATAGGACTTGCCGCGGCGCCTGTAGTTTCAGCTTATCTTATATATGCAAATCCATCCATAGTTAACAAAGTGTCTCCTGTCATTGCAAGAGTCTTTACTCCGCTTGTGCTCATTACCCTTATTGCCTATCTTATCACGGTCCTGTATAAAGGTAAGAGTCCGTTCAATGACCGTGAATTTCTGCTTATATTCAATCTTCTGCTGATAGGCGTGATGGCAATAATTCTCTTCTCGGTTGCAGAGTCGTCTGTCAATACTGTGAGCAAGGCAAGGGCGGCAACATTGTTTGTATTGTCGGTACTAACTATTCTTGTTAACTGTATTGCGCTGTCGGCAATTGTATTCAGAATCACCGAGTGGGGATTCACTCCCAACAGGCTTGCTGTGCTCGGAGGCAATTTACTCATACTTGCAAATCTGATCATTGTTTCCGTCAGGCTCAGGCGTTCGGTGAAAGATGGAAGACAGATCGGAAAGGCGGCTGAAAGCATCGCTGGATTCCTGCCGGTTTATGTAGTATGGGCGGCCATTGTCGCATTCCTGTTTCCGGTTTTGTTTGGATTCCGGTAATGTGCATTTGCAGTGAAATTATCATGATCACCTAACAGTAAATTTCATATAGCATTGAAAGACGAGGTCAGAGAATACAACTCCTCGCAATCAGACAGTGACAGGGAGATCTGCGACATACTTTACAAAGAGATCTGCCGCGGGATCCCGGAAGCTGAACATAAGATATGGCACAGGCACCCGGTGTGGTTCATCGGGGGAAATCCGGTTGCGGGCTACAGCAAGCTGAAGGATTGCATAAGGCTCCTGTTCTGGAGCGGTCAGTCTTTCGGCGAAGAGAAGCTCAGCAATGAAGGAAGTTTCAAAGCGGCTGAATTCAGATACTCTTCGGCAAAGCAGATCAACAAAACTGACCTGAAGAGATGGCTTAAGAAATCGAGAGACATTCAGTGGGATTACAAGAATATTGTGAAGCGCAAGGGAGTGCTTCTACGTTTAAAATGAGAATTTCTACTATAAGCATTCTGATCTCAAAATTGTTGATTACAGATAAAGACGATCATCTTTCTTATAATGTACGGAAGAATGCAAATCTTACGGACAGCATTACAGCCGGAATAAATTTGCCCCTGATTCCGAAAGCTCAGACTTCGTAATCTGTCATCATGCCAATTCCAATTCCTCCCTCCGGCACAGTAACCTTTCTCTTTACAGACATCGAAGGAAGCACGCGGCTTGCGCAGGAGTTTCCGGACAAGCTTTCGTCTGTTCTGGAGAAACATCACTCAATTCTG
>CAZTQR010000123.1:0-5792 GCA_964615795.1 uncultured Ignavibacteriaceae bacterium | reverse complement strand
CAAATTACTTAAATCCGTTTGGCCTGTCAAATGGTAAAAAATGAGGTTTGTGAAAATGAATCTGTCCCAATGATTTATAACAGTATTAAAAATATAAAGACTATATCTGTCAAGAGCCTGTCGCAGGAAAATTCCTGCAACCAAATTACACCTTGTATAAGCAAGACATTTGCTCCCGGACCTGTCACATGAATTCTGCCAATTCACACATTCTCCATGGTAACTCTATTCATGATCTGCAGAAAGAAATATTCTTCATTGATTATAAAATTACAAGCACTCAAAAATCTCCTCTCAATGAAGAACACAGAAATTACCCCTTCGTAGTTCATCAGTCAGGAATATGCAAACTGCAAGAATGAACCTATTCATGTCATAACTTACTTGTATACAATTAAAGATTGAAATTCACGAACTGAAGCAATAACTTGCCAAAACAAAAATTCCCGCAACAACCGAATGCAATCTTCCTTCCATAAGAGGTTACAGATCCATTCTATATACTACATCATTAATCAACAATTCACACAAACCAAATCCGAAAGGAAATCAGCAAGATGAAGAGACTTTTTTACCTGTTTCCTGCACTGTTCATCAGTTTCATCCTCCTCACCGGACAGGATGTCCCTGACGAAGCCAGATGGAACCAACCGATGCAGACCGGGCTCTATGACCCGTCCGCAGTTTATTCAGACAAGCTACCTGAAGTAAGGGATTACTTCAATCCGAACGCAGTTACAAGAGTTGTAACCACTCCGTACGAAGTAATTGAGGTTACGCCAAATGTGAGAGTTCTTCCGAGAACAACCAGCTGGCAGAGCGAAGTTGACATAAAGCGGCATCCGACAAATCCGAACATCATGTTCGGTTCATCGAATGCCTTCAATAACAGCGGATCTCTGTTCATAAGCGAAGGAGTTTATGTAACCACCAACGGAGGCGTAAGCTGGTTCGGAACCGATACTCTGCAGGGTGCGCCGATTACCAATCACGGCGGCGATCCGGGAATAACTATCGACAAGAACGGCACATTCATCATGTCACACCTTGGTTACAGCACTTCGGGGATGTTTGCAAACTATTCCACAAACAACGGTGCGACATGGTCAGCGAATTATACTATCACAACCGGCTCGCAGGACAAGAACCTTGCCGGCACTGACGACGCCCCGTCAAGTCCATATTACGGAAGGTCTTATGTTGTATGGTCACTGTTCAATCTTGCAAGCCCACCGATCGGTATCTCCTACACAAGCAACGGCGGAGTGAACTGGTCATCAGTAATTCAGATCAACACATCAGTTTCCGGACACTACTCACAGGGATGCGATGTGGCTGTAGGACCTAACGGAGAAGTGTATGTTGTATGGGCCGCGCCGATCTCTTCATCACCGTTCACTGAAGATTTTGCCGGCTTTGCAAAATCTACAAACGGCGGCGTGAACTGGACCGTGACAAACAATGCATTTGACATGAACGGTGTGAGGTCAACGAATTTCAACGGATGGGGAATCAGAACTAACAGTTTCCCCCGCATCAGCGTTGACAGGTCAGGCGGAGCAAGGAACGGATGGGTCTATGTCGTCACATCCGGCGCAAACATCTCTCCCGCGGGAAGCGATGCAGACATTCTCCTTTACAAATCAACCAACAGCGGTACAAGTTGGTCTTCCGGCGTAAGAGTGAATCAGGATGCGCTCAACAACGGCAGAGTGCAGTGGTTCCCTGCAGTAAGAGTTGACGAAGCAGGCGGCGTGAACGTTGTATATTATGACAACCGGACTACAGCCGACTCCGCGGAAATCTATCTTTCAAGATCTCTTGACGGAGGCACAACATTCTCCGATGTGCTCGTGAGCGATCACAAGTACAAGCCAAAGCCAATCACACTCAGCGGCATTGCAGGCGGATACGCGGGGGATTACATAGGCGTAACATCAGGCGCAGGCAAACTGTGGCCGATATGGATGGACGACATTACGGGCATCTATCAGGCATGGACTACCGGCGTTCAGATCGAGACTTTCCCGCTGAATGCGTTCAATCTCAATACGCCTTCTGCCGGCACAAGAATAGAAACATTGCCTAACAACACAACACCGAATACATTTACCTGGGACACTTCTGCATCCACGGCTTCATACAAATGGGTATTCGGAAGCCCGACAACAACTCCGAGACTGATCACGCTTCAGCCGACCGGCAACTCCCTCACTCAAACTTCAGGTCAGCTGGATAACCTGCTTGCCGGGATCGGCGTTGCACAAGGAGATTCTCTCGTAGGACAGTGGGATGTATGGGCGTTCAGAAACAATCAGACAAACGACTCGCTGAAATCTTCCAACGGCCCGAGGTCAATCACACTGAAGAGAAAGAAGCCCGCGCTTACGGCGTTCAATCTCAGTTCTCCTGCAAGCGGATCAACAGTGCTGACATGGTCAGCGATCACAACTCCGCTCAGTTTCAACTGGAGAAAGTCAGGCGAAGCGGTTACTTACAAATGGTTTTATGCATCGCCAAACTTCAGTTCTCAGGCAAACATAAAGCTGGTAAAACCGTCCGACAACTCTGCATTCGACTCACTGCTGACACTGAGAAACTCACAGCTTGATTCAATGCTTGCCGGCATCGGCATAGGCATAGGGCAATCGTCAGTTGGACAATGGCGTGTTTACGCTTACAGCGGAAGCGACTCTCTCGCTTCATCACAAACAAACGCAGTAACTCTGAGAAGAGGCAATCCTCCGACAGTAACGGCTTCTGCAGACTCAATAGTGGTAAGCCTTCCTGTTGGTTCAAACACCGCAAACAGGAATCTTACAATCGGAAACACCGGTGAGTTTCCGCTCAACTGGACTCTTTCGGAATCTTCAGTTTCACTCGACAATGCAGGAGTCTCAGGACACGGATTCACGGAAGAACAGTTGAAGAGAATGGCTAACGCCCCGAAAGGCGCGGCGGATGAGTTCTTCGGACAGGATGTAACCGACGGACAGGGCGGACCTGACGCAGGCGGTTACAGATGGATCGACAGCGACGAGCCGGGCGGACCTGTTTATAGCTGGTTCGAGATATCATCGCTCGGAACGCGCATCAACACATGGACAAACGGAACGGCTGATGACGGATCGGTCAACCTTTTGCTTCCGTTCAGCTTCACTTACTATGAACAGCCATACACTCAGTTGAAAGTTTGCACAAACGGCTGGGTAAGCTTTGATGTTGTATCGACAACAACTGCATTCACAAACACGGCTATTCCCGCAACGGGCCTTCCCAATAATACTCTCTACGGATTCTGGGATGACCTTGACCTCAGAACAACAGGAAGTGTTTACTATTACCATGATGTTCCCAACAACAGATACATTGTTGAATACAAAGATGTGCCGCACTATTCTTCAGGCGGTGTTTACACATTCCAGATAATGCTGTACAGTGACGGCAGGATCTACTACCAGTATCAGAACATGCTGACTTCACTTAACTCAGCAACCATCGGTACTGAGAATTCTGCCGGAACAGTTGGACTTCAGGTTGTGTACAATGCAAATTATGTTCACAACAATCTTGCGATCAAGATCGAGAAGGGCCTTGCATGGGTTGATGAAAATCCGACTTCGGGAATAAACAACCCGTCGCAGAATCAGAATGTTGTTGTGACATTCAATTCCACAGGGCTTCCGGTAGGAACATACTCGGGCTATGTGAAGATCAACAGCAACGATCCTTCAACGCCCGTGAGAAATATTCTCGTGAAGCTCAACGTCACTTCGGCTTTGCCGGCTTCAATCACCATGATACCGCAGGCATTCCTCAATGTAGGGCCGAACAATCTGAACATGAGGGATACGGTGACGGTTTATCTGAGAAATACTTCCGCGCCTTATGCAATTGTTGACCAGGCAACAGGAGTTCTTGATTCGCTCACACATACAGGCTCATTCCTGTTTGCATTTGCTCCTACGGGTACTTACTACCTGCAGGCAAAGCACAGGAACTCGATAGAGACATGGAGCAAATCAGGCGGCGAGTCTTATGTTCAGGGTTCTGCTTTCAGTTATGATTTCACGACAGCCAACTCTCAGTCATACGGAAGCAATCAGATCCTGAGAGGATCCGAATACTGCTTCTTCGGCGGAGATGTGAATCAGGACGGAACAGTTGATGCAACCGACGTAAGTTCGATTGACAATGATGCATACAACTTCGCATCGGGATATCTTGCAACGGATGTGAACGGTGACGGAAGCATTGATGCTACGGATGTGAGCGTTGCAGACAATAACGCATACAACTTTGTAAGCAAGTCAGTGCCCCCGGGTGCGGATCCCGTACCACAGCAGGTGAAGGAAAGCACACCGCAGGTGAAAGTCAGTAACGGCAATAATGCACCCGTTCAGGATGCTTCAACAAAGAAATCCGAAAAGGGCATAAGAGAATAGCCGGACTTCGGAGAGCAATAAAGTATTTGTTCTGTCAGGCCGCCCTTCAGCATTGAGGGGCGGCTTTGTTTTATGCACACGGATGTTAGTATCTCAAAGCACGGAACTTCTTACCAGACAGTAATAAAGGAGATCAGCCTCAACCGCAGTGGGCACATTATGAATCATTTTGTTCATTGAAATGACTTTCGCAGGAGGTTACTCTTGTAAGGAGGTTATATGAAATACATCAATTCAGCAATGCTTTTTCTGGCGCTGTTCTTTGCAGGGCCGGTCTTTTCGCAGTCGCCTGCCTTCGACTCATCCTATGTTATCTTATCTTCGGAAGAATATGACTTCAGAAATCCAAGTTTTTACAAGTGCGGTTCAGTCATAAATTACTTCATCGCTGATGCACTCTTTGCTTATGAGAAATGGAGTTCAGGCACTGTTTCAAACATCGGTTGCAGACTGATCACTTACAATGCAATGAGCCCTGAAGTAATGCTCACAAATGACCAGGACATCAACAGCAAGCCTGCTGTAGCATATTTCAGTGATTTACAGCCTCAAAACAACAAGGGAGCGGTCGTGTTCGAGTCTAACCGCAACGGCAATAAGGATGTTTACTTTGCCTCGTTTAACGGTTCAGTTTGGAGTTCTGCAGTGAACCTGACGCTTTCCATGGAAGATGAAAAAGATCCTGCGATCATGCCATACGGTTCAAGCGGTGTATATAACTATCTTATTGCATACGAAAAGACGGAGAGATCTATTTTAAAAATTTCTTCGGCGGAAGCTGGCTTGATGACATCTGCATTACACTTGCAGAATCACTCAACTGCATTACGCCGGAAATCACTCCGGTTCATTATCCGGAACAAAGCAGATTTTATGTTGCTTATCTGAAGAAACTGAACGACAGTCTGACTTCCATAACTTTAAGATACGGAGTCATCTCAGTTGGAGGCGGCATCAGCTTTATATCGGAAGCAGCGGTTCGGCAGGAAGGTTCTCAGAGCAACATTTCGTTTGCCAGAGCTTTGAACAACTTGCAGTTGAATTATGACTATGATACACTGGGTGTGAAGCAATTTTATTCTGTTGCACCGTACCTGAACTATTATGAGATAACAAATAATTCCGGATCCACTTCAGGCAGTAACTACTGCGGAACCGGCTCTGCGCATGGCGATATCACCGGCGAACTGCCCCTTTATTCCGGCATTTGCTGGCTCAACAGACAGAATGACACGGTATCCGTAATCGCCAGGAAATGGGGCTCTTTTACTTTTCCGAAGAAGTTCTTTGCGGGGACTTCGGGGTATAACGGATTTGTGAATATGAGTCCGAAATTAGTTCATCAGG
>CAZTQR010000122.1:0-5855 GCA_964615795.1 uncultured Ignavibacteriaceae bacterium | reverse complement strand
TGCTGAACTCCGTTATATTCTCTATGGTGGTATTTCTGAACCCGTAAATCCCCTGCCTCCAGTCACCCACCGCCATTAGGTTTGCCCTGCCGCCTATGTTCCTGCAAAGCAGAAGAAGAAGTTTGAACTGGATCTTATCCGTGTCCTGAAACTCGTCAACCATCACATGATCGAACTGCGAGTTTTCTCTGAAAGCATCGTCCTTCAGAAGTTTAACGTAAGCAAGCATCACCAGAAATTCAAAGCTGAGCTGATTGCGCTTTATGAGATAGGTTACATATCCGGTATAGATCTCACGAATGAATTCTATAAGACTGCTCTGAGTCGGATCGTTGAATATGTCACTTATCTTTTCAACATTCAAAAGCTTATCAGTAATATATTCTGAAGTATTCAATCCGACAGGAACATTGCCGCATTCTTTGTTAATGATCTCTCTTGCCCTCGTCTGCTCATTCTTTTTCTGTTCATTGTTCTTTCTTACAATTTCTGTGAATTCCGTCTCATCCCCCTTGAGTCTGGACAGTCCGTCCTCCAGCCATCCGTTCTTAGCGGGGAATATTCCCGCACTGCAGAGTTTCTTTATGATGCCGAGCAGAGATAAGTAGTCATTGTCGAGCGAGAGCAGAATGTTCTCATATCTTCGGGAGTTCTTGAGTCTGAACAGAGTGAAGTACCTTCTGAACAGTTCGATTTCAAAGGTTCCGTTTTCCAGCACGCCGAAGTTCGGAGACAGGCTTTCCGGAATTCCAATGTATGTTGGCGCATTGCTTCCGCCCTTTTTCAGAATTCTTGTGCAAAGAGCATGGAAGGTCATTACAGGCGCCTCAAGCAGTTCCGTGACGGTTACGTCTTCCGAATTGACCTTCGAAATTACGTCTTCCTTCATCTGTGCGGCGGCAACATTTGTGAATGTGATCAGAAGTATGTTCTCCGGCCGCTGACCGCTCTCAATGAGCTTGTTGTACCTTCTGATTATAGTATGAGTCTTTCCTGTGCCGGCACCGGCGTCAACGAGGAAAATTCCTTCCAGTGATCCGGCAAGTTTTTCCTTTTGATTCTTCATTTCCGCTGATATTAGATCTCAGTTATTGTTGTAATGATCTTCCTCATCGGGGTCTGTGCTGTCGTCGTTTGTTCCTTCCCAGAGTTTGTTTCCGGTGCAGATGCCGAGATAGTCGCATTTGATGCAGACCTTTCTTTTGTCAAATGCCGGCCTGTTAGGAAAATCCGTTGCGGCAAATTCATTCATCTCATTCAGCGCTCCCTTTATGTAGTCCTCGGTTTCTTTTATGTCATTCAGAAAGATCAACCCGTCTTTGCCGCGGGGAGTTCTGATGTCCTTGAACAGAGAAGCAACGGTCTTGATCTCGTTTTCATAGAAGGTTTTGTCGGTCTTACGGTTGAAGTGACCGGGTGTAAATCCGAGATCAGTTGTTATGAGTTTGTAGAACTGCTTTCCAACATCCTCATGAACTTCTTCCCCGCTGTCAAGCCTCTTGCTGAATTCCTTAACGAATTCCTTCCATTGCCCATGTGAAAGTTTTGCCGCCGCCTTTGACTTCTCGCATGCTATCTCAAACATCTCACTGCTGAGCATGTATGCGCTGAGTGTCATGGGAATGAACCTGATCGTACTATGTGACATGCCCACTTCTTTTCCGAGTATGTAATCGCTCTTGGAATCAAGCGGATACAGATATGAGAATGCGGGGGATTCGTTTGCGTCACCGGATCTTTTCATGTGCAACAAGTACATGGGTGTCTGAAAATCGGCTTCCGGCGATTTCTTCTTTTTCAGCATGCTCAGAACCGAGCTCTTTACGATAGCGGAAGGCGGCCTTTTGCCAGATGACTTAAAGTCATAGATAGTTCCGTTTCCGACAAGGTCTATCCGCCCGGTTATTCCCAGCAAAACATCTTTGAACCATTGTTCCGTATTGCCGTAAAGTTTCTTCTTCCTGAAATGTTTGTACAGAATATTGTCCAGCTTGCCTGTTCCGGTTTCCTTCTGCCTCTCAACTTCAAGCCCTTTGATGAAACTGATTATCTGCTTCATCGCAATTCTGAAGATTCCGCTTTCCTCTTTGACTTCATCTTTGCGGAGATAGCTTTCAAATTCTCCAAGAAGAAGTTCAAGGATCTCATCAAACTTCCTTTCACAGAGATCAGGATAATCAAAGCAGAACTCGGCAAAGTTGTGAATGAGAGTTCCCCGCTTCATTGCCGGATTCTCAATTGGCGGCTGAAGCCTGTAGTATGCATATCTCTTTGGGCATGCGTAGAACCTGCTGAGCGAAGACTGGCTTATCATTTTGATCATGATCTCATCGCGGACTCCGCCCGGGCATAACCGTTCTGCCGCATTTTCGGAATGAGAGCTGATTGCGGGCAGGACTTTGCCGAATTCGGGCGCTTCAAAGCCGCTAATCGCTTTGTCGATCAGAATGTTGAAATAATGGCAGGGTATGGTTTCATCTCCGCCTGTTACAAGATGTGTAAAGTAATATCTCTGAATTCCCTGAGAGAGAAGTATCTGGAATTTGTCGAGGTTCTTTCTTTCCTCTTCCTTTTTGTCAATGTACTCAAGGTCGCCGACGCGCTTTGTCCAGCCTGCATCCATACCAAGGTAGAACACAATATCCCGGTTCACATACACCGAGTTCAGAGAATTTGCAAAAAGCACACCATCCCCGCATTTCCCTGTTTCAATGTCAATGAATCTGACAAAGTAGTACAGGTCGTTATAATTTTCTTCAGTGATCCTTTTCTTCTCAAGGCCAAGCATCTCTGTGAGCGAAAAGAAGTTTGCATCTATCTCAAGTCCCAGCCTGCTCTGAACCGTGGCGATCGCATCGGAATATGAAGATCCCCGCAAACTCCTGATGAGTGCCGAAACAAGTGCCGATGCCTTGTCGTCCTTATTGTATGACACATAAGAATCAAAAAGCCAGTCGTCATATGTATCCGCTATGTTAAGGTCTTTCAGACTGCTCAGCTGTTTCACATCCCTTACAAGCAGTTCATCCTGAAGGAATGACATTTCAAGCAGTTTCATAAAATCACGTGTCCCCGAATCCTGGCTGAGAAGGCTGTTCTCGATGATGTTTATGCCCTTGCATTTCAGTCTTGACTTGAGGGTTGACAGATACGGAGAGTTGAAGCTCATTACTATCGAAACGGAATTCTCGATCTCCCTGCTTATGCAGTCCACTACCAAGTTCACCATATCATTCGCGGTGGGGAATGTAAATGTCCTGTCGACTGGAAATGAGTATTCACCTGTAAAAAGCGTTTCCTCTTCGAATGGCCTTTTCTTTGGGATCACCTGAAGGTCCAGAAGATTGAAGAGCTCTCTTCCCAGAACGCACACTTTCAAATCACCGTAGAAAGATTCATCAAACTCCTCCATCATTAATTCTATGGACGGAAAGTTTTTCATCTCCGCGGCAAGTTCGATTTCTTCTCTCTGCAGGTAAAGTTCGCATGATTCAAGAAGCCCGGTGTTCCTCCATATTTCGAAGATCCTGCTTACTGATGCATGAATCAATCGAACAGGCATCTTTTTCTTCCTGGAGAGTTCTGCTATTATCTGCGCGGGCGAGTAGAGTTTGTCGGCGGCCAATGCGCCGTACCTGACTGCTATCTGCCTGGGAGTGAGTGCAAAAGTCCCGAGCCGCGGATGGTCAACCATTCTGTTGAGCCCGGTTGCAAGGGCGGGATCGTTTGTGATGACTAATCCGAAGTGCTTTGTCGCATCGTATATCTCTTTAATGCTCTTTGATCTCTTAAACATTTCTTAGTGTATCTAAAAAGAATTCGGATAATTAACTTTGCAAAATAGTTTCCCTGAATTACTAATTCAAATCTTAACAGAGGCAAGATGCCATCCGCAAAAAAGAAAAGATCAGGCACACTGCTGATATACTCGTGGAATGTTAACGGCATTCGTGCAGTGCAGAACAAGGGCTTCATGGAGTGGTTCAATAACTCTGCAGGTGACATCATCTGCCTTCAGGAGACGAAGGCTCAGCCCGATCAGATAGACGATTCAGTAAAGAATATCAAGGGGTATGATTCCTATTTTTTCTCAGCTGAGAAGAAAGGTTACTCCGGCGTATGCATTTACACAAAGGCGAAACCCGAAACTGTCCGGCTCGGACTCGGCAATGATTACTTCGATTCTGAAGGCAGGGCGATAATCGCAGATTACGGCAGTTTTGTGCTTGCAAACTGTTATTTTCCAAACGGAGGCCGCGGACCGGAGAGGGTCAGATACAAGCTTGATTTCTATGATGAACTCTTCTATCTGCTTGACAAGAATTACCGGGACCGAAAGGGAATAATTGTGACAGGCGACTTCAACACGGCACATAAGGAGATCGACCTTGCAGAGCCGGAAAAGAACATGAAGAATTCGGGATTCCTTCCTGAAGAAAGAGCGTGGATTGACAATCTGCTGAGGCTCGGGTATGTGGACGTATTCCGAAAGTTCCATAAAGAAGGCGGGCTGTACACATTCTGGGATCAGGTCACGAGGAAGCGTGAGAAGAACCTCGGCTGGAGAATTGACTACTTTATGGTGTCGGAAGATTTTGCCGGCAATGTTGTATCATCTGAAATCTATCCGCATGTAATGGGAAGCGATCATTGTCCTGTTTCAATTGAGGTGAAGATATAGATGAAGGCCGCAGTACTTCACAGGACGGGAGACATTCGGTCGCTCGATTCAAATCTCTCAGTGGAAGACGTTGAAGAACCTAAAGCAGAAGACGGGCGGGCAATCGTAAGAGTTGAATACGCATCCCTCAACAGGCGCGATGTTTACATAGCTCAGGGACTCTATTCAAAGATAACACTTCCTGTTATTCCCGGATCAGACTGTTGCGGCAAAATCCATGATGTACCGGAAAGCTCCGAAAAGTTCAAACCGGGAGATGAAGTCCTGATAGATCCCTCAATCCAATGGGGCGACAGCCCTTCGCATCAGTCTCCACAATATTCAATACTTGGCATGCCAAGGAACGGAACTCTTGCCGAATTCGTAAGCGCGGAACTGAAGAATCTCCATTTCAAACCTTCACATCTTTCGCACAGAGAAGCATCCGCGATTCCTCTTGCCGGGGTAACAGCATACAGAGCATTGTTTACAAGGGGGCGGCTTTCCGGCGGTGAGAACATACTGATAACCGGGATCGGAGGCGGCGTTGCAGCTCTTGCAATGCAGTTTGCCCTGAGTGCCAGAGCGAATGTATTTGTTACTTCCGGCAATGACGAAAAGCTCAGAAAGGCGGTGGAGCTTGGCGCTAAGGGCGGAGCGCTGTACACCACAGACGGATGGGAAAATGAGATCCGTGAAATGTGCGGTGGCAGAATGGATATGGTACTTGACAGCGCCGGAGGCGACTCATTTGCACAGCTTCCGGAAATAGTTTCTTACGGCGGAAGAATTGTTCTGTACGGAGCGAGTCTCGGCCCTGCACAGAGAGTGAACCTTCACAGATTCTTCTGGAAGCAACTTGATGTGCTTGGATCCACAATGGGTTCCCCGGATGACTTTGCGAATATGCTGAAGTTTGTTGAAGAACGGAAGATCGTTCCGGTCATTGATTCAGAGTACCGCCTTTCTGACATAACCTCAGCGTACAGAAAGATGAACGACCACAGGCAGTTCGGCAAGATCGTTGTAATGTGCAAATGAGATCAGCTTCTATTGGCTGACTTCACAGAAAGTGACGTCCCTGTATTTGGCAGGGACGTCATATTATGGCTTTCAAATTTATGAAGATTTAGAGTTAAGTTATTTACAATAGGGACATTTGTCCCCTCAGGTTTTTTGATTGTTCTTAGTGTGA
>CAZTQR010000121.1:4295-5896 GCA_964615795.1 uncultured Ignavibacteriaceae bacterium | reverse complement strand
GTGAACATGAAATCAATATATCCATCATGTGTTATGGATGCAAATCCAATTATCCTGCTTTCATCTTCCGCCACAACAAAATACTGTTCATCAATAGCCGAAAGCCACCTTTTCTCTTCTTCGCTTCCTGAAGCCCACACTCTTATCTGTTCCGGACTGTAATCTCTGCAATTTACATTGATGATTGTTTCCCGGTAAAGCATGCGTATGCTGTCTGCATCTTCCGCTGTCGCTCTTCTGATCCTCATCTTACCTTATCTGCAGGAAGGTAACCGCCCCTGCCAATTACATTTACTTTGTGAACAAACTCGTCACGCCTGTTAAAGTGAGGGTAGGGTTCTGACGGAACCGTCACTTCAAGAAATCTGCAAAGAGGTTCCCAACCGTCTTTTGAATTGAAGATCAATACCTGTCCCGGAGCAAATCTTTTCAGCACGTTTTCGGTGTGCCTCTCATACCTTCTCAGGACTTCGTCCTTGTCAAACAGGTTTTTTCCGAATTCGAGATGCATCAGCTTCCGGTTATAAAGCAATACAGGGAGCCTTCTTCTTATTTCTTGCTTAAAAGGCAAATGAAGCCCGAACCTGAGCATCATGCTTAATGGCATTCTGTTGACCCAGAAGATTGTATCGAGTGCGCTTTCGTACCACTCTTCCGGATCCCTGTGCGTGTGAATGATCCGCGCATCCGGATAATGATCAGTTATCTGTGTGAAATATCTTGCCGCGGGATAATCTACAACCGAAGAATAATCCTCAAACACCTCATCCCATTTTACACTCGCGCCTTTCTCGGCAGACTTGAAGTATCTGATCCTTTCCGGTGAATGAAACAGTTCGAGCATATGGAAGCACTTCCCGAACCCTATATGCTCAAGGGCGAGCTTCAGTGAATATGTGCCCGTTCTGCCGAGGCCTGTTCCGATTACTTTGAGTGGCATTCCTGGTGTTTGAAAATAAGATGCCGTAATATGAAGATAGAGGATCAAAATATTAATGCAAAAGCAGCCGATAGGCACATAATTGCAGACCGGATCAATTCATCCGGGGATTAATGTCATGAAAGACTTGAATCAATAATCCATAGGAGGTATTTTACATAAAGCAAAATTCATTGAAGAGATTACTGGTATACATACTCGCCGGAGTGTTTTTCAGCTTCCCGTTTCTTTCCCCTGCTTCGGGCTTGAATGTAGTGCCCAATCTTCAGATTGAGTACCTCAATTATCTCAAAGCATCGGAAGATCACAACAGGCTGTCCGGATCCGATGACACAAAAAAGAAGAGGCCTTCCGGTAAGAAACTTCACAACCTGCAATCAACTTCTAAGGCAGGAGTACACTTTTCAAACAGCAACAAATCAAACAAGGAAAGACTATGGCAGATCGGTTTTGCGGCAGACAAAGTTCTGTCAGGCCGAGGTCTTAGTTCCGCTCTGAAAATACATTCGTATTTCAATCAAGTCAAACTCCGCTTCCACAGAACAGTAGTCCTGCGCGTATAGAAATTTCCGGGCAAACGTTCGGAAAATTCTTTCTTTTCAAAAATCTTAAAAAATCTCGTTATGAAAGCGCTGATTACAATTTTTGCATTTGCGCTCTG
>CAZTQR010000121.1:0-4195 GCA_964615795.1 uncultured Ignavibacteriaceae bacterium | reverse complement strand
GGAGTAAGGATCCTGATGGATGGTATTCCCGAATCGGAGCCTGACGGACAGACAAGGATAGAGGCGATTGACTTTGATGCTATCGGCAAGATCGAAATTGCAAAGGGAAACCTCACATCTTTGTACACAAACGCACCGGGAGGTGTCATCAATTTCTTCACCGACAAATACTTTCCGACTTCTTTCGTAATGTCGAACAATGAGTTCGGAGCCTATGACCTCAGAAAGAACGGGCTGAAAATCGGAGTGAACTCGGGCTATCAGAGGTTCATGGTGAACTACAGCTATGAAAACTATGCAGGATACAGGGATCATAGCCAGGAGTATCAAAACAGGTTCAATTCGGTTTACGAAACTGATCTGAATGCTGTATCAAAGCTCGCAATTTATGCATACTATGTTGACGGGATCATCAAGCTTCCCGGCTCGCTTACTCTTAAGCAGTACAATCAAGATGACCTTCAGGCAAATCCAAGGGATATAAGCCGTGACTCCAAAAGAATTTCGAAAAAAGGGAGAGTCGGCATCACGTACAATGCCAAATTCGGGAAGAGCAATAACAACACGATTGAAGTGACGACTTACGGAACGATTAAGAACTTTGTGAGAACGGCCGCAACTTACAGGATCTTTGACAGGTCCGGAGTTGGTGGTTCATTCAGGTACATCAATGAGAGCAACATTGGCAAGAGAGTGAATGAATTTTCTGTCGGTGGAGACCTTTTCTATCAGACAGGGCCCATCGGGGAATTCAATAATGTAGGCGGACAGAAGGGCGACAACCTTGAAGCTTATACCGACGAAACTATTTCTAACGTCGGATTCTACTTTCTCAACAATTTCCCGATAGTAATCGACAAGCTGAATCTTCTCATTACAGGAAGATATGACGATGTGGTATTCAATCAGGAAGACCTTCTCGCAGGATTCAGGAATGCAGAAAGGAGCTTCAATAAGTTCACACCAAAAGCGGCGCTGAATTACAAGATCACGCCTAACATGGCATTCTACACATCCTACGGACTGGGATTTGATGTTCCCGCAGGTAACGAGCTGGAGAATTATCCGTTCTCATCTGACGGCGGACTTGGCCTCCTCAATCCCGATCTCAATGCACAGAATACACAATCGTTTGAGGTAGGATACAAGGGTGAGATCATCAACAGGAAGAGCAATGTTTTCACGAAGACATTCCTTGAGCTGACTTACTTCAATACCGGAATAGACAATGCAATTGTGCCTTTCACGGCGGATGGAAACACCTATTACAGGAATGCCGCAGAAGTAAGAAGGAACGGTGTGGAATTCGGATTCAATACGGAAGTTGTAAAGGGCTTGAAATGGTTTGGCTCATATACATTCTCTGATTTCAAGTATGACACTTACCAGGCAATCAGTATTGATGCTCAGGGAATTCTTTCGAGCAAGAATTA
Source organism: uncultured Ignavibacteriaceae bacterium (assembly GCA_964615795.1). Lineage (GTDB taxonomy): Bacteria > Bacteroidota > Ignavibacteria > Tepidaquicellales > Tepidaquicellaceae > JADJAH01. The sequence goes on along the minus strand of CAZTQR010000121.1, from coordinate 2,762 downwards.
CGACGGCAATACAGAGCCGTCCAATCCGGAGAATTATGTAACAACAGAGCTGTCGTACAATCATACGTTTTCAAAGAAGTTCACGGGCTATCTTAAGGGATACTACAGCTATACAAGCTCAATGTTTGTGAATGACCAGAATGTTGACAGTCTTAAGACGGCAAGTTATTCATTGCTGGGTGCACAGCTCGGGGCGAACATTGACCTGGGAAATTTCAGGATCGTTGGTTATGCGGGAGTTAACAACCTCCTTGATGAAAAGTATGTTGCATTCATTCAGATCAACTCAGACAGGCAGGAGTTTTATGAAGCCGGACCGAGAAGAAACTTTTTCGGCGGGATCAATCTGCTTTACATGTTCAGAAAATAGGATTCGGGAATTTCCATGACGGCAGAATTCACGCCGGGGATATCGGATTGAAAGATTAGTACTGATAGCTGCGCGGGCCGCGATGCAATCGCAAGGGACACAGCCTCGTTATCGGTTGGCGGGAACTGTGCTCCTTTGCGATGCCTGCGCTTAACTTTGTTGCAGTATCTGAAAAATGTTTTGGATCAATAACAGGCTTCTCAATACGTCCTGTTTCAAAGCCGCGTTCAGCAAAAAACAGCCCTGTCATTTTTAGAAGTTGGCATGGATCTGATCGATTCCTGTGCATGTGCAAAATAATCTTCTCAGATCATTTTGGAAACTGATATTCTTTGCCTGAGGGTAATACACTGTCCGGGCATTGTGTATATGAAGACAGATAAGTGTTCAATTGCTTCCGCAATCGGCTTCATTGAGGAGAAACATTGACATTGTGGAATTAATGTAAAGTCCGGCAGAAACCTTATTGCTCCTGTGATGATTATTGGAGTGGCAGGTCTGCGCCAGACATTATTTCATGAATGACTTAATTTGGAACCTGCAGATTTTTATATTGCCAATTCAAATTCATAAATCATCACCCACTGAACAATGAGAACATTGAGCCGTCTTGCCTTTTCGCTATGTGTAGCAACCATCATGCAAGCAGAAGTATTTGCACAATTTCCAAGTTACAGGCTCTATCCTTCCACAAGCAATCAGATCGAACCTGCAATTGTAAGGCATCCGACCAATCCGAACATAATGTTTGCCAGCGCATACACAATCAGGTTATCTTTCAGAAGCGAAGGAGTTTATCTGACTACGGACGGGGGAGCAACCTGGAGAGGCACGGACACTCTTTTCGGGCAGCCGATAACAAACCACGGCGGCGATCCGGGTCCGATCATAGACAAGGATGGCAGGCTTATTCTTACTCATCAGGGCGGTTTTGTTCTCGGGATGTATGCCAATTTTTCAACAAACTTCGGCCAGACCTGGTCAAACAATATTCAGATTGCCGGAGATGATCAGGATAAAGGAAGTCCTGCAACCGACGATGTGGCCAGCAGTCCTTATTATGGCAGGACATACCTGATATGGACACGATTTACAAATCCGTTTCCCGTCGCAATGTCATACACAACTAACGGCGGCGCAAACTGGACACCTCTTGCGGCCGTTAACAATTCGCTTCCCGGAAGGCAGTCGCTGGGGCCGGTAATGGTTATAGGCTCTGACGGAGTTTGCTATGCAAGCTGGTCTTCGGCGAGCCTTTCCTCACCTTTCAATGAACTTGCACTTGGTTTTGCAAAATCCACAAACGGCGGAGTGAACTGGTCTGTCAATGAAAGCGTGTATCAGACAAACGGTATCAAGACATCATCTCTGGCTCCGTGGGGAATCAGAGTCAACGGTTATCCCTCAATGGACATAGACAGAAGCGGCGGCCAGAGGAACGGCTGGCTGTACGTTGTAACGGCAGAGAAAAACCTTGCTCCCGCAGGCACTGACCCTGACATTGTTTTCCACAGATCAACAGACGGGGGAAATACATGGTCTGAAGGCGTGAGGGTGAATCAGGATCCCATCAATAACGGAAGGAATCAGATCTTTCCCGCAATGAGAGTGGATGAGAACGGAGGGATAAATGTTATCTATGTTGACAACAGAAATACGTTCGATTCTGCACAGACATATCTTTCAAGATCAACGGACGGCGGAGTGACCTGGAGAGACTTTATTGTGAGTGACCATAAATATAAGCCGAAGGGTATAGCAGGAGCAGGTTCAGGAAATCAGGGCGACAACATCGGAATTACTTCGGGTAATAATAAACTATGGCCTGTGTGGATGGATGATTTTACAGGTGTGTATCAGGTGTGGACAGCACCGATTGACCTAAGCACGATAGGAATTAATCAGATCAGCAGTTCAGCGCCCGCAGGGTTTGAACTTCAGCAAAACTATCCCAATCCTTTCAATCCTTCAACAAAGATCAGGTTCAGCGTTCCGGCTTCAAACGGCAACGCTCTTATCAGGCTTGTAGTGTATGACATTTCCGGGAAGGAGATCTCACTGCTTGCCAATCAATATCTTGGGTCCGGAGAGTATGAGGCCGGGTTCAATGCCGCCAATCTCCCGAGCGGAGCTTATTTCTACACGCTCAGTGCGGACGGAATAACAATTGCGACCAGGAAAATGGCGCTGGTTAAGTAGAGTCGGGACTCGCCTGCCATGAGCATTGGTGAATGGTCGAAGCGGGACGTTGCGCGTAAGAATAAGAGACTACGCGGCGCGTACTTCTGCCGGCTTTCGGTAAGCGGAAGCGCGGGAGAGTTTACTGTGGTGAGGAATTGTGTTGTGGTGAAGTGAACTCTCCGGGCTTTTGGCTTAGAAGCAGAATCCCCAC
>CAZTQR010000120.1:0-5981 GCA_964615795.1 uncultured Ignavibacteriaceae bacterium | reverse complement strand
TACAGCATCATATCGGGTGTGATGAAAGAAAGTGCGCCGGGCACATACTTTATTCCCATCATGGAAAGAGGATAGAACAGAAGGAACAGGAACAGGAAGCCGCAGAACCTTGTGGGGTTGCCGCTTCCGTGAAGCCTTCCCATTACGGGTGTGAAGAGAATAGTTGCCGTGTAAAACACGAGCCCCTTTGCAATTGAGATCGGCGAATATGTAAGTCCGAGGTCTTCAACCAGATAGATCGGAACAGCCGGGCTTGCGATCATGAATGCCATTCCGTACAGAAAGAAGTAACCCTCAAACCTGAAGAACGGCCTGTTGCTTTTGAAGATCTTCAGCATATTGATCACGGGCACTACGGCGATATCTTTCAGCAGTCTCAGCGACAAGCCGCCTCTGACCGAACCTGTGTGGTAGAGCTTCAGGCTCTGGCCCATGCGCACCATCTTTGCAAGGCTCATGTATGAAAGCACGTCAAACAAACCCGCGACGGGAAAGAGGATCTTGTAGAGTTTGTAGTTGATGTCGAGAAGGTAGCCGAGAAATGTTGTGACCACAAGCACTATGATTGTATAAAGACTTGAAGCGTATGAGTAAAGCGTGCTTCTTCTGCTTTCCGGGTAGTTATGCTTGAACACCGCATTCCAGTACGGCTTGATCAGCGAATCGAGATAGCTCATTGCCGCGATGCAGAATACAAAGAATGCCGGAGATTCAAACAGAGGTATTATGAAGAGGAAGATCCTGCTCAGCCATGCCATCACAACAATGGTCCGCGCGGGATCGCTTGAGCGGTTGATTATCTCGGTTCCGTATATGGAGAAGATGAATGCGGAGCTTGTGAGAAAGATGAGTATGGTGACCTCAAAGTCTGTTGCAAGCAACGACTTCTTGAGTATGACATCCTGAAGCATGAGTATGCCGAACGACAAACCCATGAAGACATTCGAAACAAGATGAAGCGAGAATGTCCTTTTTTCGAGGAGCTTTCTCTCGTCAACTGCATTTTCAGTTTGCCTGTCCGCCCTGCTCACGGTAAATGCCCTTTTCGATCTGATCGTGATGCAGTTCTACGCGCACTTCGGGAAACTTTCCCGCAATGTGCTCTTTCATTCTCTCTGCCGCATATACAGACCTGTGCTGTCCTCCCGTGCATCCGAACGAGATCATGAGATCCGTAAATCCCCGCGCAAGATAATTACCGATCGCCCTGTCAGTGATGTCGTACACATCGTCGAGGAACTCCTGCATATTCTCCTGCGAGTCCAGAAATGCCTTCACATCGGGTTCCTGCCCGGTCTTGTGTTTGAATTCATCAAGCCTTCCCGGATTGTTTATGAACCGGCAGTCAAATACGAATCCGCCGCCGTTGCCGCTTGAGTCTGCCGGGATTCCCGAAAGTTTGTAGCTGAACGAGTGCAAATGAACAGTGAGCATTTTGTTGTGTGTGTTGTTGAATTCCTGTGAAGGATCAGAACATGCTGTACTGATTACCTTCCCTTCTGAATATTGTCCTGTCAAGATGAAAGCTGTCTTCGTTGAGTCCGTGCCTTCTGCATGCATTGTCATAAACGGTCCTGATCGTGTCCGCCCAGATCCCTTCTCCCGTAAGTCTCTTTCCGTATGTATGGTCGTAAAGCTTTCCTCCGTGCATTTCCCTTACTCTGTTCATTACTTTGCCGGCCCTGTCCGGCATATTGTTCTTCAGCCATTCCGCAAAGATCTCCTTTACCGAGTGAGGCAGTCTCAGAACCACTCTGCCCGCAAAGCTTGCCCCGCTTTCTGCAGACCGTTTAATTATCTCCGGAATCTCTTCATCGGTGAGGCCGGGAATGATCGGAGCTACATTAACACCCACTCTTACACCGCTCTTCGCAAGATGCTCTATTGTATCAAGCCTTCTTTGCGGAACAGAGGCGCGCGGCTCAAGCTTTGACTGCAGGTCTTTGCTGAGAGTCGTTATCGTGACTATCACCCTTGCAAGGTTCAGTCCGGAAAGTTCTCCGAGAATATCTGCATCCCTTCTTACAAGAGAGCTCTTTGTAATTACAACCACGGGATTCTGAAACCTCCTGAACACCTCGAGGCATTTCCTTGTAATACCGAGAGCGCGCTCCGCCGGCTGGTAGCAATCTGTGTTGCCGGAAAAGAACACGGGTTGCGGCTCCCAGGACTTACCTGAGAATTCCCTTTCAAGAAGTTCGGCGGCATCGTGCTTCACCATTATCTTCGTTTCAAAGTCCAGTCCCGCCGAAAAACCAAGATATTCATGTGTGGGGCGCGCATAGCAGTAAACACAGCCGTGTTCGCATCCTCTGTACGGATTCATGCTGTAGCCGGCGCCTATGTCAGGGCTTTCGTTCTTTGTCAGCACCGAGCGCGAATGATCCCTGTAATACTCAGTTCTTACAGGACTTGCATCTTCATCACTTTCGAAGAGATCATTATCCTCAAATCCCGAAGTGTCTATGTGAAGTTTCTCAAAGCGGTTAGGGGAGTTTGTGATAACTCCCCTTCCCCTGTAATTCCCGTTGTTCATGTGGGCAATCTATTACAGCTACCTTAATTAGTTAAGGTATATTTTTGCCCCTTCGTTCCATTCGGCACCGGTGTTCCGAAGTCTGCCGCAGTTGTCACATTATTTGAGCAAGTAACTTTCTTACACTTCATAATAAAGGTGGAACTCATACGGATGCGGGCGAAGCTGAACTTCCACAACTTCCTTCTTCATCTTGTAATCAACCCATGTCCTGATCAGGTCTTCATTGAACACTCCGCTCTTCGTCAGGTATTCATTGTCTGCTTCGAGCCTCTTCAGGGCTACAGTGAGGTCTTCGGGTGCATGAGGAATGTGGCTCATCTCTTCTGCTCCAAGGTGGAAGATGTCTTTTTCAAGCGCGGGACCCGGATCTATCCTGTTTATGATTCCGTCTATTCCGGCGAGAAGTATGGCAGAGAATCCGAGATAAGGATTTGCCGTGCCGTCAGGACAGCGGAACTCGATACGCTTTGCCTTCGGATTGTCCGAGTACATCGGTATCCTGATCGCGGCGCTTCTGTTACTTTTTGAATAAGCGAGGTTTACGGGAGCTTCGTATCCCGGCACAAGCCGCTTGTATGAGTTTGTGGTCGGATTTGTGAATGCCAGAACCGAAGGAGCATGCTTCAGCAGTCCGCCGATGAAATGAAGTGCAAGCTCGCTCATGCCCGCATACTTGTCGCCGGCAAAGAGCGGCTGTCCGTCTTTCCAGAGACTAACGTGTGTGTGCATTCCGCTTCCGTTGTCTCCGAAGATCGGCTTGGGCATGAACGTTGCGGTCTTGCCTGCCGAGCGTGCAGTGTTCTTCACTACATACTTGAACATCTGCAGATGGTCTGCGCAGTCAAGCATCGGGCAGAACCTGAAATCAATTTCCGCCTGACCGCCGGTGGATACTTCGTGATGATGCATCTCAACATCAATACCGACATTGATCAGATTCTCCACCATGAGGTTTCGGAGATCGTTTGTGGAATCCGACGGCGGCACGGGAACATAACCCTCTTTCAGTCTGATCTTGTGTCCGAGGTTCAGCTCATGCTCGCTTCCAGTGTTCCAGAATCCCTCCACCGAATCAACCCTGTACCAGCTTGAATATTCGTTGATGTTGTAAGCAACGTGATCGAGAATAAAGAACTCCGCTTCCGGGCCGAAGTAGGCGGTGTCGGCAATTCCGGTTGACTTAAGATATTCAATGGCCTTTCTTGCAATGTTCCTCGGATCGAAACCGTATATGTTCCTTGACTCCGGTTCGTAAATATCGCAGATCATGCTGAGAGTCTTGGCGGGAATGAACGGATCAATTGTTGCGGTTGACGGGTCCGGTATAGCAAGCATGTCAGACTCGTTTATTGACTTCCACCCTCTTATTGAAGATCCGTCGAATCCGATCCCCTCGTAAAAAGTTGATTCGCTCAGCTTTGAAACCGGTATTGTAAGATGCATCCACTGTCCGGGAAGGTCCGTGAATCTGAGATCTATCATCTTCACTTCTTTTTCCTTAACAAGCTTGAACACGTCGTGGATCCTTTTGAGCTTTTCCTTTTGTTCCTCGATTGATGTTTTCTCAGGCATATTTATTTGTGATTTGATTTGTTGTTCTTATTTGTGTTTGAGGTCTATTTCCGTTGTTTCCTTGTGGGATGAGAGCACAAGGCTTGTCCTTGTTGACTTCACTCCCGGCCATGACTGTATCTTCGAAAGAAATTTCTCGAGGGCATGCGTGTTTTCCACCCTTACCTTAAGTATGTGAGAACCGTCCCCGGTTATTGAGTGGCATTCAACCACTTCCTTTGCAGACATGCAGTTGTCAATGATCTGCCTGTAGTGCTTCGACGATTCGCTTGTAACAAAGATGAAGCATGTGATATCAAGATTCAGTTTCTTCGGATCGAGCACGGCGTTGTAAGACCTTATGTATCCGTACTCTTCGAGCTTGGTGATCCTGTCCGTTGTGGAAGGCAGTGAGAGTCCCACATATTCCGCGATCTCGTTCTTCCTTATCTGCGCATTCTTCTGAAGCTTTGAGAGTATCTTGTAGTCTATCTCGTCAAGCTTCAGGTCCTCGAAATGTTTTGTCTGCATCTTACCTAAGAAATTAAGGCGGTGTATTAATTTTGCCTTACAAATTAAGGCAATTAACCGTTCAAGTCAATGCCTAATTTGCGTTGAAAAAGGTTTTGTACAGGGCTAACTTGCCTCAAAAAACTCCATGGGAATAGCAAAGGTAATGGCGACAAACGCGGCCGTGCTGATAATACTCGGCATATACGGCTACTTCGCTTCGGGAAGCGCGACAGCTCTGATTGCTCCGGCAATCGGGGTGGTGCTTTTCCTGCTTTCGTTTCCGGTAAAGAAGGATAATAAAACAGCGGCTCACATCGGGGTTATTCTGACGCTGATATCAACCGTAATGTTCTTCTTCATCGGACTGAAAAGAAGCAACCTGATAGTTCTGGTAATGGCGGTGTTCACACTGCTTGCGCTGGTGTTTTACATTATGGATTTCATGAAGAGGAAGAAGGAAAGGGAAGCGGCGTAAGGATTACACCTTCTCCACTTCTTTCTTACCGAAGAGACCCGTCGGCTTGATAAGCAGTATCAGTATGAGTATTGCAAATGCAATTGCATCCCTGTATGTGGGTGAAAGATATCCGACAGTAAAGGTCTCGACCAGTCCGATAAGCACACCGCCCACCACTGCGCCGGGAAAGTTGCCGATACCGCCGAGCACCGCGGCAATGAATGCCTTGAGCCCGGGCAGAAGGCCCATCAGCGGATCAATGCTGGGATAGTTGATGCTGTAGAGGATTCCCGCCGCTCCCGCAAGCGATGAACCTATCGCGAATGTAAATGAGATGATGTTGTTGATGTTGATCCCCATCAGCGATGCCGCCGTCATGTTGTTTGAAACCGCGCGGATCGCAATCCCCATCCTTGTCCTGAACACGATTATCCTGAGCAGGACCATCAGAAGCAGTGCAGACACAAGCACAACGATCTGATTTGTGCCGATAGTTGCGCCGAGAATGCTGAAGCTTGTGTTTTCGATTATTGTGGGGAATGATTTCGGGTCCGCGCCGAATACGAGCTGTCCGCTGTACTGAAGAAAAAGCGAAACTCCTATCGCCGTAATGAGCACGGTCAGCTTGGATGAATTCCTCAGCGGCTTGTAGGCGAGCTTCTCGATCGTGATCCCTACAATGGCGGTGCCCGACATTGTAAGAAGAAGTATGACAAGCGCCATTGTGACCGAGGGCGAATCAACTCCCAAAAACTTTGCGATGTAGAATCCGAAGAACGCCCCGAGCATGAACACTTCGCCGTGTGCAAAGTTGATGAACTTGAGTATGCCGTAAACCATGGTGTAGCCCAGGGCTATGAGGGCATAGATGCTCCCGAGCGAAAGTCCGTTTATGAGCTGTTGTATGAACTCAGACATTCA
>CAZTQR010000119.1:0-6249 GCA_964615795.1 uncultured Ignavibacteriaceae bacterium | reverse complement strand
ACTTGATGTAGTCTTCCCTTCTCTGTCTTTCCCACATTGCGGCAATCACTTTCGAAGGATTTGATGGATCAACCACTACATCTATTGCGCCGACGGAATCAGCAATGAAAAGTTTTCTTTCCCAGCTTGCGCCCCCGTTCGAGGATTTGTAGATCCCGCGCTGATCGTTCTTTCTCCTTGTAGAACCGAGCGCGGCGGCATAAATTATCTGCGTGTTTGAAGGATCAATTGCAATCCTTCCGAATGAATATGAACTGTCAAGCCCGAGTAATGTCCATGTCGCACCGGCATCTGCTGACTTGTAGATCCCCGTTCCCGGATAGTAACTGCGCAGTGAGTTTGCCTCACCCGTTCCACAGTAGATCACATTGCTGTTTATGGGATCTATCGCAATCGCTCCGATTGAAGATGTGTTCTGATTGTCAAACACGCTAACCCATGTCTGGCAAAAATTCGTTGACTTCCACAGGCCTCCGTTTGCAGTGCCAATGTAAACAAGCTGAGAGTTCTGCGGATGTATTGCCACCGCGGTGACTCTTCCTTCAATATTTGTCGGGCCCGCAAACTGCCATGTGCCTGATGCGTCTCCGTCTCCCGGCGGCCTTACCGGAATATTGTTCTTAACATACTCTACCGATTTCAGATATTCTCCCTGCGGAATTTCATCGAAAGGAAATGCCCTTTGCTTTTCAAACCATTCATCAGCAGGAACGGATGCTTTCGTAAAATCCTCCACCTTCTGATAGGAACGATCCGAAGTGAGAAACACAACATAGAATATGTAAAGGCTTGCGAAGACAACCAATGCTGACAGCAGTCCGAAAATATTTTTCATGAGAATTTCATTTACTGTTGTTCCGGGAGTCATACCCGTCAAATGCCCACTTGAGCGCCGGGGGAGTGATAAGCGTAGTGAGTATAACGATTATCACTACAGACGAGAACATATTGCTGTCCAGAACACCTATTGACTTTCCGATCCCGGCAAAGATCAGTCCCACTTCTCCTCTCGGGATCATTCCGATACCGATGACCTTCTTGTCGAGTCCTTTTGTAAACACTCCCGAGACTAATTTGCCGAAAATTGCGGCAATTGTCAGCAGTAATGCCAATCCGAGTACAGTCGTATTTGCGAATGCGGAAATATCAACCTGAATGCCCATAAGCACAAAGAACACGGGTGCAAAAATTGACTCAACCGGCTCGATCACCTGCTTCACGGATCTTTCTTTGTCTTTGAGAGCTTCGTTGAAATACTCCTCCTTCACAATCAGGCCCGCGGCAAATGCGCCGACAATGCCCGAAAGTCCCACCGCTTCGCTGATCCACGCAAGCAGTATCAGCAATGCGAACGGAAACAGCAGGCGCAGGTTTCTGTTGTCGATTATTGCCGCCACTTTTACCTGCTGTCTCAGGAACTTTGACCCGACATACAGCGTGATGCCGAGAAACAATACTGACTTACCGAAAATTACCGCTACAGAAAGTGCATCTATTGAACCCTGCTTCACTATGCCGGTTACAACCGCAAGCAATATCAGTCCAAGCACATCGTCGATCACAGCCGCGCCGAGAACGATCTTAGATTCCGGCAGATGAACTTTGTTAAGGTCTCTGAAAACCCTCGCGGTGATCCCAATGCTCGTAGCGCTAAGCGCCGCGCCAATGAAAAGATGCAGGGACATGCCCTTCTCCGGCAGGAGTAAATACGAGATGCCTGTGCCAAGCAGAGACGGTACTACCACTCCAGTAACCGCCGTTGACATTGACGGTCCGCCGACTCTCATCATCTCTTCGATGCTGGATTCGAGTCCGACAAGGAACAGAAGTATAAGGACTCCGATATTGGAGAAAAGCAGAATTGATTTTATGGTAAGATCGTACTGCGAGAATCTTTCGTCGCCGGCAATCCCGATAAGTGTTTCCTTCTCCCTTTCGTCAATAGTTGAGATGCTCTCAAGCGCTTCCTTAAGCGAGATTCCTTCCTTGACCATCATCTTTGTTGCCTCCTGTGTTTCCTGCTGATGCCTGAGGAGTATCATTTCGGGAAAGTTCAGCTGGAAAAGCACTGCGCCTATGATCACACCGAACAGGAGTTCTCCGAGAACCTCAGGCTGTTTCAGTTTTCTTGCAACGAATCTGCCTGCTACTGCTCCGGAAATTATGAAGAAGAGAAACAAATAAACTGAAGAAAATTCGGATCCTCCGGAAGCAAGATGCAAAAGCCCGCCGGGATCTCCCTTGGCAAACGAAAGTATCAGAGTGGAGATGAGAACAATTGTGAGAAGAAGTCCTCTTAGCCTGCTGAGAATTTCATGCATGGCGGGTTCATGATTCTTTCTCTCTGAAAAATCCGGTCAGGCATTCTATCACTTCTTCAAGCGCGGGTGTTGTACCCTGGTAAGGATGCACCGCACCGAAAGTGTGTCCGGTATTTTCTATGAGCTGAAGGCGAGTGTTATTTTTATTGCTTCTGCTGTAAAGATCTTCGGCATTTGAATAGTCAACGGTGATGTCCTGCATGCCGTGAACAAACAGTACGGGGATATCAAGCGCTGACACGGCTTTGCGGATGTCGAGGCGCGGCAGGTTCTTTTCAAGGTCTTCAATAAGGCCGTAGTTCATTCTCATCACCTGGTTTGTCCGGGCATTCAGCACTTCAAAGTAACCCGCCTCTTTCCATTTCTCTTTGAGAGTTTCACTGTACCTGTCGAAAGATGAAACCGACGCAAGCACCGCAAGTTTTTTCACGCGCTTGTCTTCACCCGCTTTGAGAATGCTGATGCCGCCTCCGCGTGAATGCCCGAGCAGAAAAAGTTTTTCAAAATCATACTCATATTCACTTTGGTTATCGTAAAGAAAATCAATTACGCTTCCGAGGTCGTCAAGCTCTCGTGTGAATGTGTTCTTCGCAAAGAGGTCAAGCCGCGAAAACTCAGACTGCTCTTCCGGTTTCCCGCCTGTGCCGTTATAGGAGAAATTGAATGACACGCAGAAGAATCCGGCGTCCGCAAGTCTTTCAAGCATGTAAGGAAAGCAACCCCAGTCCTTAAAGCCCTTGAATCCGTGAGAAAAGATCACGAGCGGTTTCCTTTCATCTGACGGAATGAAACGGATATCTGCAGGCATGTTGTCGCCGTGCCGGTTCTTTATGTATAGTGATGTTTTCTTTTGCATTATTTTTCAGAGGGATGAAGAGATGATCTTCCGGAAGTGTTCAGAGTTTTCTCAGCTCGCTTATGTTAATGCTCTTTGAATCGGCGGATAATTTTCCTTTGAATGCCGCCTTCTCTTCACCGGTGATATCCTCCTTCACTCCGTGCAGTTCAAGCACGGGAGTATTGCCTGTGTCAACTCTCAGAATCCCATTGGAAGTGCGTTTGACGGTCCCTTCACCCGTAAGCACAATATCTCTTACAGTGAATCCTCCGTCGGTCACCGCTTCCCGAAGCGTTTTGAAGTCAATGTTCACTGATTTTTTGACAGTCAGTGAGAATGTAGTGTTCTTAAGGTCGGTAACAACCGATTCGACAAAATCGAGACTATTTATCTGGCCTTCAACTCCTTTTGCGCACAGTGAACATGTGAATCCGTCCACACCCAGAGTTATCTTTGTTACCTGGCAGAATGCTGTCCCTGCAGTGAGCAAAGCAACTGCGGCAAAGATCAATGTAAGTTTCTTCAAAGTTATGATTTTATTATTCCACGGCAGGCCTTTAACAGCCTGCCGTGGATTCATTGATTCACTTTTTCTTATCACAGCATTTCATCTGCTGTCCGGTTGAGCTATTCTCCATTGAGCATTTTCCCGAATTGCAGCAATTCTCTTTCGTGCCGGACCCTGTGGAAGGATCGCCCTTCATGCATCCGTCATGACCCTTGCAGCAGTCTTTACATCCCGCTTCCGGGCAGTTGGCACAGGAAGTTTCAGAGTTGCCTTGCGACGAGCCGCTTGTACAATTCTTGCAGCAATCAGCTTTGATGCATTCCTCACTGCCGCATTTGCAGTTACTGTTGTCAAACGTAGTTTGGCTTTGGAGAGTATCTCCGAGGAAATACAGAAAACCTGCGATCAATACGACCGCGAAAATCTTTTGCTTATTCATTTTTCTGAATTTAGGATTGTTTTAGAAAATTCAACTTTCAGTTGATTTCCAGTTGCGTTGAAAGCGAATTCCCTAAATCCTCAGATTTGAGTTTACAATGCAGATATCGGTAAACCGTGTCGTGATCTGAAATTCCGTACTTATGCAGGGCTCATGTTTCAAAGCCTCTGAGGAAGATTGAACCGGCAAAGTCATAAGGCAGGTGAGATTATCCCGCATTTCCTGCACCTGAAACTTCATGGCGTCAGAAGGCGGAACTTCCTTCATCTCACAGCAGCAGTCATCATTCAATGGAACAAGCGGAATGGAAACTTCCTTTGAACAGCAACATGCAGACTTTTCCTCTTCACATGCAAACTTTGAAATGCCGTTCAATGACAGGGTTGACGAACAAAGGTAAAGTATGACAAGGATCCTGAAAGTTCTTTCCGGTTGTGTGATATTGCAGAGCAACATTATAGCTGGTTACTTAATCGGTTTCATTGCAAAAATGCCTGATCTGCAGCTTCAATACAAGGCATTTCTTGTGCCGGAACAAGCCGGAACAGCTCTGTCATTTCGATACGGAGCAGGCGATCCATTCTGCATTGACCGAGATTTCATTACAGTTGGTCTCATATCGCCAGTGTCCAGTATCCCACATCTGCATACTTGCCAAACTTCAAGCCGACTTCACTGAACTTTCCAATGTAAGAAAATCCCAACTTTTCATGCAGTGCGATGCTTGCATTGTTTGGCAATGAGATACCTGCGATCAGAAGATGCAATCCCGCCGTGCGGCACTGTTCTATGAGTCTGCCGTAAAGCAGTGAGCCGGTTCCTTTTCCGTGATGATCCTTGTCAACGTAAACCGCACACTCGGCCGTACTGCTGTAAGCTTTTCTTTCTTTCCACTTTGTTGCGTAAGCGTATCCGAGCAACTTTTCACCTGTGTCGCATACAAGCCAGGGATATTTTTCCGTTACAATTTCTATCCTGCCCTGCATTTCTTCTGATGAGACCGCTTCTGTTTCAAAGCTGACCGTTGTGTTCAGGACGTAATGATTGTATATCCTGCAGATCTCTTCTGCATCACCGCGGACCGCCTTCCGGATCTTCATTGAAGTGGCCTGCTTGCTTCAGTCGCTTAAGAGTGCCTTGATGAAATCCGCAAGTTCCTTCTGAAGTGTCGCACCCTTGTCGCCTGCATACCAAAGCTGTATTCTCTTTGAAACTTCCCCGTAAGGTTCAACCGGATTTCTCTTGTGCTCGCGCATCATTGCCTGTGCCGGTTCAGGCCGCGGGCCCCACTTGCCAAGCACTTCAAGTGTATCCGCATCTATCACAAGGAGAACAGGAATAGATCTTCCTCCGTTAGTAAGAAACTTCTGCATTACCTCGTCATTGTCATCACGGAGAATTATGCGAAGGCTGATCCTGTCGCATTTGTCTGCCATCATGCTTATCACCGGAAGGTTCTGCGCCACGTCACCGCACCATGCCTCGGCAATTACAAGAAAGATCACTTTCTTGCCGATCTCCCTCACTATGTTGCATGCTTCGTCTGTGATGACTGTGGTCTTTTCAATCCTTCTCATCCTCACATCATTGAGCCTGGTGAAGTTTATGTTCTTTTCGGTCTGATCCCTTCCGGTTGTCCTGTTTTCCTCTATTAGTTTCGTTACAAGTGATTTGTAATCTTCGTAGGTAAGAGAGCTGTCTATGAGCTCTCTTGTTATAACGTTCTGCATCAGTTGAATTGTTGTCTTTCAACTTATCTTATGCGGAACACAAATGAAATGCAGTATTCCCCGCATACCGAGACATGCATACATATCAGTCCAAAACGATTTGTCTACAATTGTCAACTCTAGCGTTGATTTCGTTCATAGAAATTTACCCGCTTTCTTTTGAACGATCAAAAGAAAGCTTAGCAAAGAAAAATCGCCCGCTGCAGCCTAATCGCCTGAAATTGCTCGCTCAGGCTACGAGAATTTCAACTCCTCACCCAAACGAATACTTCGTTTGGGTTCGTCAAACAAGAAATTCTCGCTTACGCCTTCGCTTGCAATTTCTTTACGGCGACTAGGCTGAGGCGGGTTGTTCTTTCAACATCCGGAAAATTCTTGATATCAGGAATGCAAGTGCAACATATTTCTGATTC
>CAZTQR010000118.1:0-6350 GCA_964615795.1 uncultured Ignavibacteriaceae bacterium | reverse complement strand
TGCTTGGCACATAGAGGTTACCCTGCGAATCGAAAGCCGTGCCGTTCGGCTGAAAAAATCCGGAAGCAAAGATGCTTGTATTGCCGGACGGAGTGATCTTTGTTACAGTTGAACCCACGTACCTTGATGCATATATGTTTCCCGCCTGATCAAGAGTAAGGCAATCGTCGAAGGTTGACGGCCCCTGCACGAGAGTAGATACGGTCTGAGACTTTGCTGTAACCGCAAAGGAAACAGAGGCTGCAATAAGGATGATCAATTTCAGTTTCTTCATGATGATGTATTTGGTTTGTTAATATTCTGTCAGTTTTGGAAAAAGCCTTTTCACCGCTTCCCGGTGATCTGCTGTTGCAGCTGCCCCTTTAGCCGTTGAGATCCGGGCGAAATAATCGTTCATTATGTCTTCTATGTGGCTGAGCCTCCCGAAGAATGCAGGATCAACGTCATACCTTATGTATGTGCCGGTAATGATCAGGCTGATCGTAAGCGGTGTGATATGCGGATCAATGTTCTTCTTCACTTCGCCTGATTCAATCGCCATCTTAAAAAGCTCTTCGAGTTTGTTGATGAAGACCATAGCAAACGGCTGACGGTTTCTCATTCTGTAATGGTTAGAGATTTCAGATTTCAGTCTGAAAAGATTTGCAAGCCTTTTCCTGTCTGTGAATTCCGGAATATATGCGTAAACAAGGAATTTAATCTTCATCAGCGGTGACAGGTCCGCCTCCAGCACATTCGGGAGATAGTCGATAGCTTCCTTGTCATATAGTTCAATGATCTCATCCAGGATATTGCTCTTATCCTTGAAGTGCCAGAAGATCGCCCCCTTTGTCAGTCCCGCTTTTTCTGCGATATAGGCAAGCGATGTCCTTTCAAACCCCTTTTCAATAAACGCCTGCACCGCGCACTTCAAAATTGTTTCCTTAGTCGCTCTTGCTTCTTCTTTCGTCCTTTTCATGCGAAAATCATTTTACATACCATTGGTATGTAAAATGCAATTACCTGAGCAAAGAAGCAACACATATTTTCGGAAGGCTCTTTTTACAGATCAGAACCGGGGGTTTACCCGACAGAGTGCCGGAGAGACGGAGGGATCTTTGTATGAATTTTCAGGGAACGAAGGATGAAGCATTTGCAGATTTTGAAACATGGCTGAAAAAGAGTTTTATCTCCGGATACATGTGCAGTGATTGTCTTGCGTGTTCAAGAGAATGACAAAGTTCCTACAGGACTTCTTAAGGAAAGCTCTCTGTCTTATTGGTACAAGAGATTACTTTGTTTAGTGAGACAACCTGAATTTGATGACAAAGCATTCGATCCGAGATCAGATATATCCTTATTCTTTTCCCAAAGACATATTATCTGAAATAGTTAAATCGATTGCGATAATTGATGCGGAGTGACTTGAAACGTATTTGTAATTGGATTGCGAATGGATTGAGTCAGAAAGAGAACCCGGCAGGATAATTATGCCGCAATCACGGCTCGCTCCGGAACCGGGTGAGCTTTAGAAAATTATGAGACGGAAGATCTCAACAGTGATCCCGAAAAGATATTCAGGTGATCATTGACAAGGTTTGCCGCTTGTTTCTCCGGCCTTAAATTCGCTGATCAATTTGCAATAACCGATCATTCTGTTCGTTCAATATTGCAGCAAACAATCTCATAATCCGGTGCACGGAATCCGTAAGTTTATATTCGGGGAAACACCGGAATTCAAGAGAAATACTGCATCTTAGTTAAGATGAAAAGTCTCACAAAGGCACAGCAAACCGGCTGATTACTCGGAGAAAAATGAACATGGACCTGTATTGTGTTCGAAGATCCGGAATCAGACATTCACTCCAAATATGTAACCGACGAGTGCGGACAAGCCCATAGCAATTGTTCCCCATATCAGAATTCGTATGACAGCTTTGGCAATGCCTGAGCCGCCTGTCTTTGCCGATACTGCTCCGAGTATTATGAGAAACAGAATAGTGAATCCATAAAGAAAATACTCCATGCCCGATACAGGCGCAAAGATCGTAACCAGCAAAGGCAGAACTCCGCCCGCTGTGAATGCGGCTCCCGATGCGAATGCGGCCTGCATCGGCTTTGCCTGGCTTATTTCATTAATACCAAGTTCATCACGAATGTGAGTTCCGAGTGCATCAGCTTCCGTCAATTCCTTTGCAACCTGTAATGCCGTCTCTGTTTTGAGCCCCCTTCTTCTGTAGATCTCGGCAAGAATTTTCATCTCAGCATCCGGCATCTTTTCAAGCTCCTGTCTTTCTCTCTCAATGTCTGCCTTTTCAATGTCGGTTTGTGAACTGACCGAAACATACTCGCCGGCGGCCATTGATAATGCCCCTGCAACAAGTCCGGCAATGGTTGCCAGCAGAATCGGATCTCTTGAGACGCTGGCTGCAGCTACACCTATTGCAAGACTTGAGATGGATATTATTCCGTCATTGGCGCCAAGAACGGCAGCTCTAAGCCAGTTACTCCGGTTTATGTAATGGCTGTCCAAATAGTTGTCAATGGTTATCATCCTTCTTCAATTTTATTTTTCGAAATTTCATCCGTCTGTTCATGGCTTAGGACTCGCGGTGGATTTCAAAGTACAAAGTGTCAGCATATTTTGTGGGGTTCAATGGAAAAAACATTCCTCATTTCCGCACAACCGGCCGGGCTTTCGAATCACACGGCACAATATGTTTGCTTAACGCAGTCGTAATGACAGTACTGCCTGTTCGTTCCTATTGCCTGTTCACAATGTAGCTAAGTTCCGTTACACCGCAGTCAAACTGTTTGCTTGTAAGGAGCTTCAGGGTGACCTTCTCCTTTATGCCCTTAAACAGAGGAATGCCGCGGCCAAGAACAACCGGATTAACAAACAGCCAGTAGCCGTCAATAAGATCCAGCTGCATAAGCGAATGCGTTGCTGACGGACTGCCGAAAAGCAATATCTCCCGGCCGCCATCTTTTCTTATTTCATTGATCTCCGCAGTAAGGTCACCTCCGATGATCGTTGTGTTGGTTAATTCTGCCTCCTTTAACGTCCTTGACAAGACAACCTTATGAACTTTCTCATACCACTTTGAATGTTCAATGTCATGCCTTGTTGCGTTTGGCTTGTCTGCGGCAGTGGGCCAGTAACTTTCCATCATCTCATAAGTTACCCGGCCGTACATTGAAATGTCGCCTTCGCTTATCCGCTTTCCGACATGATCAAAGATCTCTTCATTAATTTTGATCCAGTCCATTTCACCGCTCGGCCCTGCCACAAAGCCGTCAAGGGATATGTGCATGAATGAAATGATTCTTCGCATAGAGTTCTTATATTATTTTGTGATAGGATTGTTCATTGGCGTCATCCGGTTTCAAGTTCAAACTCGACCGGCCTGTTTGCCAGTTCACAGACTGCATTGAGAACACTCGCGTTAATGAACCTGATGCCGGACTTTTCCGCCGTACCGTAAGATTCATGTATATGTCCGCAGATATGAACTTTGGGTCTTACTTCCGGCACTCTCTTAAGAAGGTCTTTACATCCGACATGCTGACCTTGCGAATTTGTGTCAAGCGTACCGAACACAGGGCCGTGTGTTATAAGAACGACAGTATCTGCGGGGATCAGGTCCCAGTGCTTTTTTATCGGTCCTCCGCGATGCCTGTTGAAAGTCCAATCACATAACCCCGGAGCTTCGATTTACCACAACTGTAACTTGAAAGCACGTCACCCTGCATTGCGGCAAAGCAATGTCGGAGATTCATTTTTTACAGACAAACAGCTAAGCTCTTACCACCAAACAATTGAAGCACCCCGGCTTTGCATTATGAATGTGCAAATACTCTATTGCAGTATTGTTCAGTATGCTGTTAAGTTTTTCCTTCAGATCTTCGCCATGCGTAACGTCTGCAAAAATCAGCATTGCATTTTTGTCAAATCCGCGAATTGATAAAAGTCTGTGCCTGAACATTTCCGGTACTTCGTTTATCCCCGGCTCAGATGTTTGTGCTGTCTTCCTGACAAATATCGGCCCGCCTGACCTATAAGGTGAATTCACTTTGTGATGTTCAAAATACAACAGGATAACTTCTTCGCCAATCTCAGCGTCTGCCAGACTCACTCTGCAAGGAAAACCCGGAAACTCGTCCACCACCATTCTTATGATCCCTTTGTCTGCCAATTCACTGTCACTTAGGCCGAACAGCGCTGAGAATTGAGATTTGTCTAATGCTACAAGCCGGAAGTTATTTGTCATATCTTGTTAAATCTGTTTAAGGATTGTTTTAGAAAGAAAGCAAAATGTTCGGCTTTCTGTCAGATCTGCTTTCAGAGCAAACTGAAAGCAGTCGCGACACAAAGCTCCTGGTCTGCAAAGTCTGTCACGAAAGGAACAAAACAGTGTCAATCTGTCTGCCGCGAAGCCCGTGTCAGCCGCCCGCTGCTATTTCTGATCCCGGTTCATAATAAAGCACTGTTGCACCCGACTTCAGGGATTTTGTCTTAATGAGCTTGAAAATTGTCCTGCCCTTTATCCGGTCAAACAACCGCAGGCCTTCTCCTTCAATGACAGGATGAATGCATAATTGAAATTCGTCAACAAGACTGCTGTTCAAAAGCTGAATGATCAGACTCCGGCTGCCTACCAGAATGTCCTTTCCTGATTGTTGCCTGAGTTCCATAACAGTTTCATCAGGATGCCTGTCTGCAATTACTGCACTGTTCCAGTTAGTATCTTTCAGTGTGTTGGAAAAAACAACTTTCGGAATCTTGTCTATGGAAACTGCGAAGTCATCCATAGAACTTTCACCGGAAGGATCCTTCAGTAATGTTTGCCAGAATTGCATTAGCTGAAATGTTTTGCGGCCATACAATATCACTCCCGCACTGTTTATGAGTTCAGAATAATGATTGTGCAGGTCCTCATCCACAACCCCGGCAGTATGGTCGCAAACCCCGTCGAGCGTCATATTGATTGCGGCAATTACTTTTCTCATTTCAAGATCCTGATCGTCTGTTTGTTTTGCCGGGTCGTCCGGTACATTGATTGCTGACAATTAAGTGTACACAAAACACTCCCCCGAAAAGTGTGCGAAAACACCACGCGCTGTGCGGATTGCCGCAGGTATCAATTGCGCATACCACATCAGTTTTTCAAACGGCGATTGCATTTCAGCCAAATGGTCGTTGCAGATACGTTTATGAATCAGAACTGCCTTCAGACTCTGAAGACCGGGCATTCTCCATCTTAAGAGAATAATATCAGCTCTTACAGTTACTCTCTGCAAACCCATGTTCGGGAAAATACTTCAAGCATGCAGATGTGTCAATTCAATGTAAGATGTGCTGTCTCGTCATTCGGACAGAGAGTAATCACCTCAGCAACTTACCCGAACGGAAGCTGTGAGCATTTTCTCTCAAATCTGTCAGCAAAAAAATTATCAACCTCTGAAGAAGATCGTTTCAAACTGAGTGAAACCGGAGGAATTGAAACCGGATCTTCTGTGCAGATCCGAAATATTGATAATAAGGAATAATGATCGTCACTTCAGCAAGATCATCTTCTTGGCCGATACAAAACTCCCGCTTTCGATTCGGTAGATGTAAGTGCCTGAAGCGAGAGAACTGCCGTCGAACTTCGCAGCATAGTAACCTGCATCCTTGTATTCATTCACGAGTGTTCTGATCTCCCGTCCCGCCATGTCGAATATCTTCAGCACAACATTGCCTGACTGCGGAATGCCGTAGGCGATCGTCGTCTTTGGGTTGAATGGGTTTGGATAGTTCTGAGACAAACCGAACCTGTGTGGTATTGCGTTCACCAATAATTTTTCCTTCTCAGTCTTGGCGTTAGGACCTTTCAGCAGTGCATTGATCTTATATTGCTTAAGGTCAACTTCTTCGAAGGTGTTTCCGGCAATCAGATTATCTCCCGCGCCGGCAGAGAGTATCTCGCGGTTGATGAGAGCATGAAATCCTTTCGGAGTGTTTGTGTTGATTGCATATATCTCATCGTAATCCGAGATCGCTTCTTCGATATTGCCTTGCTTTATGTTTGATTGAATCACCAGGTCTTCGGAAATATTTCGCATGATGATAGAGTGTGAAGTGTCTGCCGCTATAGCAAGAAAGTAATTTTCCAAAAGTGCATACTCTGTTATAGTTGCCTGTTTCTTAACGTAACAGTTGAATATCCTTGCAAGACTTGTAGAAGTTGAACTGCTGTCTTTGTATTCAGATACAATTTCTTTGTAATATTCAATTGCAGCCTCATACTCGCGGTTGAATTCGCTTTGATATGCAAGAAGATACAACTCTTGTGCTGAGTTCGGATTATCTGATTCATAGAAGTGCAGCG
>CAZTQR010000117.1:1729-6384 GCA_964615795.1 uncultured Ignavibacteriaceae bacterium | reverse complement strand
TTGGGTTCGTCAAACAGGAAATTCTCGCCCGCCTGCGAAGAGTGTTCAAGTTTAGTATCTTTCGGGCAGGCTCACGCCTTCGCTCACAATTTCTTAACGGCAATTATGCTGATGCCTGTCCGCCGTTTTCGCTTCAAATGAACTGTTACTTGACAGGCGGACGGGTAGTTCCTTCGACATTCGGAAAAGTGTTTAATATCGATCTGTTTTCTTAACTTTCACTTCTTTACGAAAATGTTTTGGACGGCATTGAGATGCATTGCAAGTATTGGCAAGTTGATTTGAAATGTCAGACAATCAACAGTCTCAAAAGACTTAATGCCTGTAAGCCTTCAGGATTGAAATTGCACTCAGATCGCTTCCGAATCATCATATATCTGCAATATCCAGATTCCGGATACTCAATAACCCAGGCATGAACAGCTCTGTCCTTCTTACCCGGGGCTCCAGGAAAATGAAGAAATTGAACATCAGGCCAATTGGCATCTAACGCAGATTTCATTCCGGCAGATCATATACGATCTTCTGATGCTTTACATTAAGTGAACTATCTAACTTTGTTTTGAAAAACAATCTTATGCAAAAATCCGATTAATAGTTTGTTATTGGAAAATGAATTCAATATTTTTGCATGCTTAAATAAGAGTCTGCGTGATTGGCGGAACTGGCAGACGCACTAGACTTAGGATCTAGCGGGGCAACCCGTGGGGGTTCGACTCCCTCATCACGCACAAAATAAAAGAGTAACAATATCTTACAAATAACTCACAAATGAATACAAAGTCAAACAAGTCTCAGTCTGCACGCTGTTCATTTTGCGGAAGAAACGCTGACAAGGTTACAAACATGATCAAGGGTCCTGCCGATCATCACGGCAAGGAGGTGTTTATTTGTGAGATCTGCGTTGGCAATGCGATGCAGATAATCAAGAAGAATACTCTTTACAACACCACAAAATCCATCAACAAAGTAAGATCCAACCTTACCCCGCAATCAATAAAGAAATTCCTCGATGAATATGTAATTGGCCAGGAAAGAGCAAAGAAGTCTCTTGCAGTAGCTGTTTACAATCATTACAAAAGAATTGATTCCTATGACTTCAGTTACATTGATGACGTGGAGATCGAAAAGAGCAACATACTGCTGATAGGACCGACGGGCACAGGTAAGACATATCTTGCCCAGTCACTTGCCAAACTTCTGGATGTGCCGTTTGCAATTGCAGATGCAACAACACTTACGGAAGCCGGCTATGTAGGCGATGATGTGGAATCCATACTCGTTCATCTTCTTCAGAATGCAAATTTCGACCTGAACAAAGCGGAGAGAGGCATCATTTATCTTGATGAGATCGACAAGATCTCAAGAAAGGGAGACAGCACTTCCATTACGAGAGATGTTTCCGGCGAGGGTGTTCAGCAGGCATTGCTGAAATTGCTTGAGGGTACAGTCGCAGGCGTTCCGCCCAAAGGCGGCAGGAAGCATCCCGAGCAGGCGCTGATCAACATCAACACCAAGAACATTCTTTTCATCTGCGGCGGAGCATTCGACGGCCTTGAAAAGATAATCGAAAGGCGCGTAGCCAAGAGCTCAATGGGATTCGGCTCCAGCGTATTTTCGAAGAACGATATTGATCATGACTCTCTCATGGCTCAGGTTGAACCTGATGACCTTATACACTTCGGCCTGATCCCCGAACTGATCGGCAGGCTTCCGGTCATTACATCGCTCAGCTCGCTTGACAAGAGGACAATGCTTTCCATTCTCACGGAGCCCAAGAACTCAATCACAAAGCAGTATCAGAAACTGTTCAGAATGGAAGGAGTTGATCTGGAATTCACCGAGGATGCTCTTGAATCCGTTGTTGAGCTTGCCATGCAGAGAAAGACAGGCGCGAGGGCTTTGAGGTCAATACTTGAGAATGTGATGCTTGACATCATGTACAAGATACCTTCAAAGGAGAATGTCTCCAACTGCATCATCACCAAGGAGGTGATAACGGAAAAGAAAGACCCTGTCTATCTCAGCGAAAACCGCAGGATCATTGCCTGACGGAGAATGGTTAATGTCTTTCCCGTCAGATCCGTACACTTCATCCTGAATTCTCACAATAACATTACCGCTGAATGCCAAGGCTAAAGCACACCGTTAAGAAGGACCATACATTTCACGTCCGTGAAGATTATTTCAAGAACCTTATCCGCAAAACTGAAGCAGCCGCTGAGACAGTAAAACTCGGCGGAGGCAAGAAGGCCATAGAGAACCTTCACTCAAAGAACAAGCTTCACTGCAGGGAGAGGATCGAACTGCTCATAGACAAGGGTTCGCATTTCATGGAGATCGGTATGTTTGCCGGCTATGAAATGTACAAGGAATACGGCGGCGCACCTTCATCCGGCACGGTGTTCGGTATCGGAAAGATACACGGCAGGGATTGTGTGATAGTGGCAAACGATGCTACAGTGAAGGCCGGCGCATGGTTTCCGATCACATGCAAGAAGAATCTGCGCGCACAGGAGATCTCCATGGAAAACAAACTTCCGATAATTTACCTCGTTGATTCGGCGGGAGTTTTTCTTCCGATGCAGGATGAGATCTTTCCCGACAAGGAACACTTCGGAAGGATCTTCAGGAACAATGCGGTGATGAGTGCGATGGGAATTCCTCAGATAGCGGCGATCATGGGTCCTTGTGTTGCCGGCGGAGCATATCTTCCCATTATGAGTGATGAAGCTCTGATAGTTGAAGGAACGGGAAGCATTTTCCTTGCCGGCTCGCATCTTGTGAAGGCGGCCATCGGGGAAAAGATCGGCAATGAAGAACTCGGCGGAGCAACCGTTACAACGGAAGTTTCAGGCATTACCGATGAGAAGATGCCTGATGACAAAACCTGCCTCGAAAAAATACGCAGTCTTGTAGGCAAGCTGGGGCATAATGCAACTGCCGGATTTGACAGGATACAGGCTTCTGACCCGGTTCACGCTCCTCATGACATCTACGGCATTATTCCCGAAGAAAGTTCAAAGCCGTATGACACGCATGAACTCATCAACTGCATAGTGGATGCCGGAGAGTTTGACGAGTATAAACCGAATTACGGTAAGACGATAATCACAGGTTATTCGAGAATTGACGGATGGGCCGTAGGTATTGTTGCCAATCAGCGAAACATTGTGAAAAGCAGAAAGGGCGAAGTGCAGTTCGGAGGCGTGATCTATTCAGACAGTGCAGACAAAGCCGCGCGGTTCATTATGAACTGCAACCAAAGGAAGATCCCCCTTCTCTTTCTTCAGGATGTTACCGGCTTCATGGTGGGCTCAAGGTCCGAGCACGGCGGCATCATTAAAGACGGTGCGAAGATGGTCAGCGCCGTTGCAAATTCTGTCGTTCCGAAGATCACAATCATCACGGGCAACAGCAACGGAGCAGGCAACTACGCAATGTGCGGAAAGGCATACGATCCGAGATTCATATTCGCATATCCCAATGCGCAGATCGCCGTAATGGGCGGTGCGCAGGCAAGCAATGTCCTGCTCGACATAAAAATGGGTCAGTTGAAAAAAGAAGGCAAAGAGATCTCAGAGGATGACAAGAAGAAATTCCTTAACGAGATCAAGCAAAGATACGACACTCAGACAAACGTAATGTATGCCGCCGCAAGACTCTGGATAGACGGGATCATTGATCCTGCGGAGACAAGGCAGGTGGTTTCTCACTGTATTGAGATCGCCAACAACAATCCCGAAATGCCGAAGTTCAATGTGGGTGTGATCCAGACATAAAGGTATTCAGGTTTTTCAGTCATACTTTCCGAAAAAATCTTCCGCGACTTTCTTCTCCCGCTCTCCAAAAATTTATTTGATTTGTGAGATCCAAAAGCTAATTTTGAACAGATGAGTTTTCAGTTACACCTGGCTTACAGTCAGCTCATCACCATTTATGCAATTCCATTAAGTTCGTTTCGGATCTGAACCCCCAAAACAGGTTCGCCCCAAAAGCTTAATGCCGGATAGTTAACTATGTCGGTTAATAAAAACTTTTGGGAAAATGAAACTTCTGCTTACAGCTTTTATCCCTCTCACCTTGCTGATGTTTGAAACTGATTGGTCTTCCCGCCTGAATGACCTCAGGTCCCGTTTTGCCAAATCAGGCTCACAGCAGGAATCAGATAACTCAGCACTGCAGGAAGTGATGGTCTTTCCTTCCAGTGTTTTGCAGGTTGAAATTCCGCTTGCCGCTCATCCGTCAAACAAGAACATATTCGCGGCGGCATCAATCACGGGCTATTATGCAGGAGGATACACTACAGGATTTTACAGAACCACAAACGGAGGCACAAGCTGGACCGGCACGGACGCTATCAGAAATCTTTCCGGCGAGGTCATTTCCACTACCGGGGATCCTCAGATCGTCATTACGCCTGATGAAAGGCATGTGATCTCTTATCTCAAAATGAACGGTTCTGTTTTCAAGCTTGGAGTTTCATACTCAACCAACAACGGCGCTAACTGGTCCTCAACATACTTTGTGCCGGGAGTTGATACGGCGGATAAAGTTGTAATGTCAGTGGACAGTTATCCTCAAAGCCCTTATTACGGAAGATGCTATATGGCGTACAGTGAGAGGAGCGGAATATTCTTCTCATACTCAACCAA
>CAZTQR010000117.1:0-1629 GCA_964615795.1 uncultured Ignavibacteriaceae bacterium | reverse complement strand
TAATTGACTCGGCAGGTTGCCTGATCGACAGCATTACTTTCACGGCAAATGCAGAATTTACGGGACTGCAATCCGGAAATTACTTCATTGAAGCTGACCACAAAAAAAGCATCAGTGTCTGGAGCGCATCACCTGTTGCGGTCAATGCAGGATCGGCGAACTCATACGACTTCACTGCAAGCATATCCTCTGCATACGGAGATAATCAGATACAGGTAGATTCGGACCCGCTGAGATTCGGATGCTTTTCCGGAGACGTAAGCCACGACGAAGTGATTGATGTAAGTGATGTTTCGGAGATCGAGAATGACGCGTTTGAATACGCGGCGGGAAACGTGATCACAGACATCAACGGTGACGGGTTTGTTGACGTTACTGATATTGCCTTTGCGGATTACGGGGCTTCGAACTTTGTGATGTGTGTTACTCCGTGATCAGGGATTCCTTGACTCCACAGAGTATCTTTCCTCAAAGCCGTTTCCCGAGACAGTGATCTCGCCGTTGAGCCCGACATATCCTACAACGTTTCCCTTGCAGGACAATGTTACGGGCCTGTCACTGTACGTGCCGTTTGCATTGGCGCTGAATTCAACAACAGTGAATGCAACAGCCCTTCGGTAATCTATGGCCGCTGTGAACGGGACATCTTCTGCAACAAATCGTTTCAGAAAATCGCTGTTGATCTTTCCGTTGTCGAATCTTATGACCTCGTCATAGCTTCTCGGCATGCGGTCCACATCAGGAGGCGTGATCTCCGTGATCCTGCAAAGAAATGTCTTTCCGCTCAGTCCCGCATAAGCATCTTCCTGTGCAGGCAGTTCAAATGCAAACAGCATACTAGCAATGAATGCAATTGCGAATACCTGTGCAGGGCTCATGCAATATTCATTTTGCTTTTTCATAACTCCCTCTTAAGAGCTTCCTTTTCAATTTCAAGCTGCTTGATCCTTCTTTCAAGATTATCAAGTTCTTCAGGCATCGAATCCATTTCAATCCTCAGTTTGGATGCGGCCTCGTCAATCAGGTCAATTGCCTTGTCGGGAAGGAACCTGTCGGATATGTACCTGTCCGACAACTGAGCCGCCGCAACAATAGCGCCGTCAGTGATCCTGACTCCGTGGTGGACTTCATACTTTTCCTTCAGTCCCCGCAATATTGAAATCGTGTCGTCAATATCGGGCTGTCCCACGAACACAGGCTGAAACCTTCTTTCGAGAGCGGGATCCTTCTCAATGTATTTCCTGTACTCGTCAATTGTCGTTGCACCGATCGTCCTCAGGTCGCCGCGGGCAAGCGCCGGCTTAAGCATGTTTGATGCGTCAACCGAACCTTGAGATGCTCCCGCACCGACCACTGTATGCAACTCGTCAATGAAAAGGATTATCTCTCCGTTTGATTCCTCAACTTCCTTAAGCACTGCCTTTAGTCTTTCCTCAAACTGCCCCCTGAACTGCGCGCCGGCAATAAGCGAACCCATATCAAGCGCCACTATCTGTTTCGTTTTCAGATTCTCGGGCACATCACCCTGAACTATCCTGTGCGCAAGTCCCTCTGCAATCGCAGTCTTGCCCACGCCGGGTTCACCGATAAGAACAGGATTGTTCTTTGTCCTTCTGGAAAGCACCTGAA
>CAZTQR010000116.1:0-6467 GCA_964615795.1 uncultured Ignavibacteriaceae bacterium | reverse complement strand
CGGTTGATTCAAGAGTGAAACTGGTTGTGTATGACCTGCTTGGAAGGCAGGTTGCTAGACTTTTGGATAATGAACTCAAAACTGCGGGGAGTTATGCGGTGGAATTCAACGGCGCATCACTTGCGAGCGGAGTGTATTTCTGCCGAATGGAAGCCGGAAAGTTTGCAGTGACGGGAAGGATGATCCTGCTGAAATAAAGAAACGAGCACACGTTTAAATTAGCAAACATCAAAGATGGCTGTGAAGAAACCGGGAAAACCTACAAGACTTGTCGTATTGCTGAGGGGCATCAATGTATCCGGAAGCAATATCATAAAGATGGCTGACCTCAGGGAGATGTTTGCGAAAGCGGGGATGAAGAATGTTGCAACTTACATACAAAGCGGGAACGTCGTTTTTGACTCACCCGGGGCCGGAGTAAGTGATACGGAGAAAGTTCTGGAGGCGGGCATCAGAGATACATTCGGATTCAATGTGAATGTGATCGTCAGGAATGCAGAGGATCTCTCAACGGCTTTATCAGGAGTCCCTGCGGATTATCATGATGAAACAAAGACATACTTCATGTTCTTCAAAGAGAAAGTGAACATCCGGACAGCCGAGAAGAAGTTTCGGCATGAAGACGGCAATGATGTTCTGAGTATCTTTCACGGTCATGCAGTTCTATATTGTCATAATGGTTACGGAAAAACAAAACTGTCGAATAATTTCGTGGAAAGAGTCCTGGACGTTACAGCAACAACCCGCAACTACCGGACTGTTTGCAGACTGCTCGATATGGCAAAGAAGTGACAATTCAAAACCGTTGACAGAGTATCATACAATCTTGAAAATCCGGAGACTATCCTTTCCATATTCAATCAGAAACATGTCAAATTGCGGTGAGGCCGGCGGCATAATTATGATCCTTACGGATGTCATATAAGAAGATTCTTGCCGGCCCTGCCGTTGCACTTTCACTGTACTTCTTTCTCGGGAATTTCACGGATGCCGGTGAGATTGCATCAAGGATGGCAGGCATAGCCGCACTGATGGCGGTGTGGTGGCTTACCGAAGCTGTTCCGATGGCAGTAACAGCCCTCGTTCCTGTTGTATTCTTCCCTTTGCTGGGAATACTCGATTCAAAGCAGACATCAATGCAATATATGGATCCAATAATATTCCTTTTCATCGGAGGGTTCATCATTGCTTACGGAATTGAAAAGTGGATGCTGCATGAAAGGATCGCCCTGAAAATCCTTATGAAAGTTGGCAGCCGGCCAGCAAACATTCTTATGGGCGTAATGATCACGACCTTTCTTATTTCGATGTGGATATCAAACACAGCGACAGTCATGATGCTATATGCAAGCGTCATGGCGATAATTTCAAGGATCGAGAACAACTCGAACGGCAATCCTCAGCTGCACGGAATAACTGTTTCACTTCTTCTCGGGCTTGCATATGCCGCAAGCATAGGAGGAATGGCCACGCTTGTAGGCACTCCAACAAACATGATATTCTACAGGGCGTACAACGAGCAATATCCTCATGATGGCGGTGTGAACTTCCTGAGCTGGTTCCTTACAGCATTACCTATATCCCTGATACTTCTTGTCTTCACTTTTCTGCTGTTGAGATTCTTATATATAAGGAGCAATGCTTCAATTGGGTTGAACAAATCGTTTTTCAGAGATTCATACAAGTCCCTGGGCAAAACCTCATACGAAGAAAAGACTGTGGGCGTAATATTCTTCATGACTGCCTTGCTTTGGTTCACAAGGGCAGACATTGAGATAGCGGGAATTAAGTTCAGAGGCTGGAGCAGTCTGTTCGGCGCGCCGGATTACATAAGTGATGGCGTAGTTGCAGTGGCAATGGCAGCACTTCTGTTCTTCATTCCTTCAAAACAGAACCGCGGTGAATCATTGCTTGTATGGAGGGACATGTCGCGGCTTCCGTTCGACATCATACTGCTCTTCGGAGGAGGTTTTGCTCTTGCGAAGGGGATGGAGGCATCCGGGCTCAGTTCATGGCTGGCATCAAATCTCGGATTTGCCTCAGGCATGAACATCGTAGTATTCATATTGCTGATGTGCGCTCTTGTCACCCTTATCAGCGAGTTTGCCTCCAACGTAGCCTGTATTCAGCTGATGCTTCCTATATTGGTGTCGCTTCAGAAGGAAATGGAGATCAGTCCGCTGTTGCTGATGATACCCGCAACACTTGCCGCATCGCTTGGCTTTATGCTGCCGGTAGCCACAGCTCCGAACACAATAGTCTTCGGAAGCAGGATGCTGCGTGCGAATGACATGATGCGCGCGGGCTTCTGGGTGGACCTCGCCGGAATTGCGGTGATTGCGTTGATGTCCTTTCTTGAACTGTGATCACGCTGAATCAACTGGTTCTTATTTAATGATTCGGCCGGGATCACCCATGCAGAAAAAACTTTGCAAAACATCAAAAATGCAATTGTTATTGAACATTCGTATTTGTAAATTGCATCGTTAAAAGAAACAGTACAGCGTTTTTTGGTTCCGTTAATTCGGAATTGTTCTACCAAATATGAAAGTAGCAACAAGCTTCTCGGGATTTGCTGGTAATACCTTCCTTTGTAAAAGGTTAACATCTCAGCAAAGGTTTCTTAAGGAAACCTCCAGATCCAGGACCAAAAAAATTGCCTGAGTACTCATCATTAACCTTTAAATTAAACGTACTACATGGAAAAAGGTACAGTTAAGTGGTTCAACGCAACAAAAGGCTACGGCTTCATCACAAGAGAAGGCGGTAGCGATGTTTTCGTTCACTTCAAGGCAATCAACCAGGAGGGCTATAAGAAGCTCGACGAGGGTGATGTCGTTGAATTCGAAGTGGAAGAAGGCGCAAAGGGACCGCAAGCTGCCAATGTAACAAAGGTTGGGTAAACAGCAGACGAGTCCTGAATCACGACTTGAGAAGCCCGCTTTCTGCGGGCTTTTTTTTTGTGCAAAGTGCGGTCGCCATACCGCATAAAGGCCTCTTCACAGTATCAGACCTGCACAGAACTGAGATGCAGGGCAACCCGCAAGAACGCCTCAACACTGCCTCGTACTACAGAATATTATGGAACATCAAATCTATTTCCGTTAATTTGAAACTTTGCAAACTGCTATTCGTCCATCCCAAAAGATAATAGCCAACTGACTATACAACCATGAAAACCACAGGATACAAGCGTTATCCCACAATCTTCGGAGACAAGGTCGTATTCGTATGCGAAGATGATCTTTGGGAAGTGCCTCTTCAGGGAGGAATTGCCCGCAGGCTTACATCCAATGCCGGCGAGGTTTCTTATCCTTACTACTCTCCAGACGGAAAGCATATTGCTTTTACAGGAAAGGAAGAAGGCGAGAAGGATGTCTATCTGATCCCGTCCGAAGGCGGTGCAAACATGCGTCTTACATTTTTGGGAAAAGGCACGCAGGTGATCGGCTGGTCGCCTGACGGAAAGCACGTGCTGTTTGCAACCACGGCGCTTTCGGAATATCCCGGCAGTACGGAGATCTGCAGAGTTTCCATAAACGGCGGACAACCCGAAAACCTGAAGTATGGACCGGCTAACAACATAGCATTCGGTTCCGGAAAAGGCGTACTGCTCGGAAGGAATACTCTTGATCCGGCAAGATGGAAGAGGTATAAGGGCGGCACGGCAGGAGTGTTTTGGATAGACAGGGATGGCAGTGGAAAATTCGCGAGGTTTCTTTCAAAGGTGAACGGAAATCTGGCAAGCCCGATGTGGATAGGCGACAGGATCTATTTCATTTCCGATCATGAAGGAATCGGCTCACTCTATTCCTGCGATCTGAGAGGCAGGGTGATAGTTAAACATTCTTCCAACAAGGATTACTACGTAAGAAATGCAACGACCGACGGGAAGAAAATAGTCTATCATTGCGGCGCAGAGATATATGTTTACGATGTGAAGAGTGACAAAGAATCAACTTTGGAGATCAGTTACCACAGTCCGCAGATACAAAGGCAGAGAAAGTTCGTTGATGCCGGAAAGTATCTTGAAGATTACGACATAAGTCCCGACGGCAGCAGGATGATAGTTACAACAAGAGGGAAGTCGTTTGCATTTTCCAACTGGGAAGGCCCGGTGATGCAGACGGGAAAGACGCACGGGGTGCGTTACAGGCTTTCGAAGTGGCTGCATGACGGTGAAAGCATTGTAACAATATCGGATGAAGACGGCGTGGAGTCAATTGAAGTACATTCGCTGAAGGATGCAAGCGGAAGAAAGGCCGTTAAGAAGATCAAGAGTCCGGACATAGGAATTGTGGCACGCATGAAGACATCTCCCAAAGAAAAGAAAATAGCGGTCTCAAATAACAGATATGATCTGTTCCTCATAGACCTGGAAACGGAGAAAATAAAGAAGATAGCGAGGAGCTGTTTCGAACGCATCGAGGATTTTTCATTTTCGCCTGACGGCAAATGGATAGCATATGCAATGTCGGATGCGGAGTTCCTTTCATCCGTATATGTTTACAGTCTCGAATCCGGCAAGAGCCGGATCGTTACAACAAAAGGATTCAGAGACACTCAGCCGGTGTGGGACCCTGACGGAAGATTTCTCTATTTCCTTTCTGCAAGGGAGTTCAATCCCGTTTACGACACGAGTTATTTTCAGCTTGGCTTTCCTCTCGGAATCAGGCCTTATCTGATCACCCTCAGCAAGGATATGCTGTCGCCTTTCACTCAGGAATACCGGCAGATATTCAAAGGAAAGAAGAAGCAGAAAGACGAAGCTTCAAACGGCAAGAAGCAAAAGAGTGATAACCCGGATCAGTTGAAAGTGGAGATTGACTTTGACGGAATACAGGAGAGGATCTTCTCATTTCCACTGCCGGAGAAGAATTACTTTCAGATAGCCGCTGTAAAGGACGGACTGGTATGCAGTCGTGAACCGATCAAGGGTTCGCTTCACCACTGGTACTGGGAGAAACATCCTTCTGATGAGGCGCTTGACAGATTTGATTTCAATACACAGAAGGTCGAGCATATTGCAAAGAAGGTCATGAGCTTCAGGGTTTCGATGAACGGCAAGACACTTGTTTACAGGCATCTGAACAATCTCTTTCTGAAATCAGATATGTTTGAAGACAGCGACGGTGAAGGAGGTTCGGCGCATTCCGGAAGGAGCGACTGGCTTGATCTTTCAAGGCTGAAAGTGAATGTGGACCCGATGAGCGAATGGAAGCAGATGTACTCCGAAGCATGGCGTTTGCAGAAAGAACATTTCTGGACACCGGACATGTCAGGAGTTGACTGGAAGGCAGTTTATGAACGCTATCTTCCTTTGCTTGACAAGATCGCCACGCGAACCGAATTTTCGGATCTCATTTGGGAAATGCAGGGAGAGCTTGGTACATCGCATGCTTATGAATGGGGCGGAGATTACAAACCCGTTCCAAACTACAAGCTCGGATCGCTTGGTGCGGATTTTGAATATGACAAGAAGGAGAATGCTTACAGGGTCACAAACATCTATCACGGAGATTCATGGAAAAACAGTTCTCCTCTGCTGAGCGCAGGAGTTGTGATAGCAATCGGTGATCTGCTCACGGAGATAAACGGGGAGAGGCTCGGAGAGCAGGTTCCGCCGGCGGCATTGCTTGTTAATCAGGCAAACAACATTGTGAGACTGACTGTGAAGTCAAAGAAGACAGGCAATGTAAGAAATGTTGACGTAAAGACTCTTGCAAATGATTACGACGCAAAGTACAGGCATTGGGTGGAGAAGAAGCGCAGGTATGTTCACGAGAAGTCAGGCGGAAAGCTTGGCTATGTTCACATTCCCGACATGGGTCCGGAAGGA
Source organism: uncultured Ignavibacteriaceae bacterium (assembly GCA_964615795.1). GTDB lineage: Bacteria > Bacteroidota > Ignavibacteria > Tepidaquicellales > Tepidaquicellaceae > JADJAH01. The sequence continues at coordinate 628 of CAZTQR010000116.1, read as the reverse complement.
TATTCGGAATTTCACAGATACTATATATATGAGTCAGCCCGTGACGGCCTGGTGGTTGACATACGCGACAACGGCGGCGGGCATGTATCACAGCTGATACTCGAAAAGCTTTCGAGAAGACAGCTTGGTTATGACATTTCCAGATGGGGAAGCATATCGCCTTATCCGAGCCACAGCGTTGCAGGGCCGGTAGTTGCGGTCACGGATGAATACGCAGGATCCGACGGAGACATCTTCAGCCACAACTTCAAGCAGATGAAACTCGGAACGCTTGTAGGAAAGAGGACATGGGGCGGAGTGATAGGCATTAATCCAAGAATGACGCTTGCGGACGGGACGTTCACATCACAGCCGGAGTATGCATTCTACATGAAGGATGTCGGCTGGGGTGTAGAGAACTACGGTACTGATCCTGATATCGAAGTTGATATAACTCCTCAGGACTTCGCAAGCGGAAAGGACCCGCAACTTGACAAGGCTATAGAAGTTGCTCTGAAGCAGTTGAAGCGTAACCCCGTTGCATTCCCGGATTTCTCAAAGCGCCCGTATAATCCTCTTCCCGGACTTGAGCTGACTAAGAACGGAAACGGTAACGGAACATTGAAGAAGAAGAGCAGTGTGAACTGAT
>CAZTQR010000115.1:0-6535 GCA_964615795.1 uncultured Ignavibacteriaceae bacterium | reverse complement strand
AGATTGCCTCTGCAAATGTATCCGCCAAATACTGGCTGTTGCCAAAGATAGACGAGCTTCTGAAACCAGGATGAAATAATGATTTGGAATAAGGTAAAGTAGGGTAATAACTGTTCCTGGAATTTCCTGAATCTTCTGATCTCTGCTTTATTATGGCGGAAGATTTTTGATTTCCACATACTGACAAAAAATTTGTATTGGAAATTTGAGTTCATAGTTTATCTTTGCAACAGATCATCACGATTCTGCAATTGCAGGAACCAACCGAGTCGAACACCACGGTGGTAAAATGATGAGGGTTCTCGGGACCAAAAATGTTCAGAAACATTCCTGATATACTCTCCCCACTTTCTTTGTGATGGTTTACTTTTTGATCATTAATCAAAAATCAATAAACCATGGACTATTCATTCACTTCAGAATCCGTTTCTGAAGGGCATCCCGACAAAGTCGCCGACCAGATCTCAGACGCAGTCCTGGATCATTATCTTGAGAATGACCCGGAAGCAAAAGTTGCCTGCGAATGCCTTATCACTACAGAACATTTGGTGATCGCGGGCGAGGTCAGGACAGGCATAAAGCACGAAAGGAACGTAATCGACATTGCAAAGGAAACTCTGGAAAAGATCGGTTACAACTCCGCTGTATCCGGCTTCGATCACCGTACAGCCAATTACACAATCCTTCTGCATGAACAGAGCGAAGAGATCAGCAAGAGCGTATCCGGAGGCGGAGCCGGAGATCAGGGCATGATGTTCGGATATGCATGCAACGAGACAAAAGAACTTATGCCCGTTCCGATAACAATGGCTCACGCTCTTATGCTGAGGTTAACTGAACTCAGAAAATTACGAAAGTTTGACTGGCTGCTGCCTGACGCTAAATCACAGGTCACGGTCAGGTACAGCAACGGTATTCCCGTGGAAGCAGAACGCGTGGTGGTCTCATGTCAGCACCTCAGCAGTATTACGCAGGATGAGATCAGGGAGAAAATTACGGGAGAACTGATCATGCCTGTTGTGGAGGAGTACCTGCCCGGCAGCAGGCCGCAAATTTTCATCAATCCTTCCGGAAGTTTTACAATAGGCGGACCTCACGGCGATACCGGCCTCACCGGAAGAAAGATCATCGTTGACACTTACGGAGGAAGTTGCGCCCACGGAGGCGGCGCATTCAGCGGCAAAGACCCGAGCAAGGTTGACAGGTCAGGCGCATACGCCGCAAGGTATGTGGCCAGGCACATTGTTGCGGCGGGAATCTCTGACCGGTGTACGGTTCAGATCTCTTATGCCATCGGAAAGGAGGATCCCACTTCCCTTTATCTGAACCTTCATGGCAGCGGAAATTCGTCAAAAGAAGAATTGATCCCGAAAATTAGAGAGGCGTTTGACCTTCGTCCCAACGGTATAATGCAACAGCTTGATCTGAAAAGACCGATCTTTTTTCCCACAGCTTCCTACGGACATTTCGGAAGGAATATCTTCCCGTGGGAAAAGAATGATGAAAGTGTGATACGGCATCTGCTGTCATAATATTGACATGCTCTGATTTTGCCGGCAGTGGTTTGATCTTTAACAATAACTGAATTCCATAAACAGCATCACGAGCAGCCGGAAGGCTCGCCAACCTGTCTCAGGCAGATAAGGTGGCAAAACGATGTGTCCGCAGAAAGCGGAAATCAAATGCCTGCACAGGCGGTGCGAGTGGTGCGTAAAATAAATCGCCTTGAAAAAGAAGAAGAGTTACTTGAGAGACCTCGGAGTTTACGGTTTCGATCATCTCGAACCCCTGATCCTGGCTTCTCTCATTTCGGAAGATCCGATATTGCTGATCGGAAAAGCGGGCACCGGAAAGACTTACCTGCTCAACAGCATAAGCGAAGCACTCGCACTTGAACACCGGCATTACAATGCAAGCCTGATCTCGTTTGACGACCTGATCGGCTTTCCCTTCCCTGCCGAAGACAAGAATGAAGTAAGATTCCTGCCAACACCCGCAACCATTTGGAAGTCGGAATCCGTGCTGATCGATGAACTCAGCCGCTGCAAGCCTGAAATTCAAAACAAGTTCTTCTCCATAATAAATGAGAAGAAGATCCAGGGCATCCCGCTTGAAACCCTGCGGTACCGCTGGGCGGCTATGAATCCGTCCGGGTTTGACGGCGAATCGGGCGATGAAAGCTATTCCGGCAGCATGCCCCTTGATCCAGCGCTCGCAGACCGTTTCGCATTCATAATAGAAGTGCCGGACTGGACCGGGCTCTCAAAGTGCGATCAGGAAGCAATTGTGCTGCCTGCAGGAGAAGGAGTTCTTTCTGATGACAATGGTGCGCTGAAAAAATTCATACAGGCAGGAAGGAAGAGCTTTCTTGAAAGGATCAACCATCCCGCACCTGAATTGTTAACATACTGCAGGCTTGTTGCCGACTTCCTTAATGAAGCCGGCCTTCGCATTTCTCCCAGACGTGCAAGGTTGCTTGCGCGGAATATTGTCTCTCTGCTCACTGTGGAGAATGAATCGGAAAATGAGCCTGACAAGGCAAAGCTGGGAAAACTCTATAAACTCGCGTTGAAGTGTAGCCTGCCGCAACGCGCCTACAGGGCGGAAGTGAAGGAACATTCTGTTGATTCCGCACATTCCGAAGCAATGAGATTGATGACCAAGAGCAATCCGGGTGAGGCTTGGCTATCTGAATTCCTTCGAACTACTTCCCTCAGCAAGAGACTTGCAAGACTTCTGACAGACAATGCCGACATGGACACAAAAAGTCTGGCAGTTCTGCAAATGATCATTAAGGATACACCCGGCAGAGTTGCCGCATTTGCATTCGCTGCCGCCCCGTTGCTTATGAAGAAGAATATTCTGAATGATGAGGCACTGAATGAACTTCTGAAAATATCGAAAAAAATAATGAAGGTGGACGGGAAGATGAGATGGAAAGACTATAGACATAAGACCCAATCTGTTCATCCCGACTGGTCAAAATGCCAGCAATATCTCAGCACTCTTTCAAAGAATGATGCCCGGGCGAAAAGGGCAAAACAGCTCTTTCTTTACCTGGTCACAGAGAATGTATCTGTGGGAGAGCCGCAACTTGTCGAGAATGAGCTAAATGAACTGTTTGGTCTTGTTAATCAGCAGAAAATATAATGAAGGCCGTGGATAAATCTGCAAACGAAAGGTCCTGCGGGCACAGGCCTCAGGACAGGCTGAACAACATGTTCTTCGGCAGCCCGAAAGTAATTAAAGAATCGAAAAGGATAACTTCTGATTACTTCAGATATTCGGGCATAGCAGGAAGTGAAGTCGAATATAAGATCGAAATTCCGGAATATGTGTGTGACATTGAATCATGGCTTGAGAATCTGATACGCAGGGCTGGTTGGAAAAATATTGAAGAAGCGCTGCGAAAACTGCCTTTGCCTGAAAGCCGGATGATGGCATTTCCGGGCAAAAGGAACAGGACTACCCGTGATTCTCCGCAAAGTGTTGCACTCAATGCAATAATACTTTCGAAATGCAATGATTCAATGTACAGTCCCGGATCACCGATGATATTCACAAGAAAAAGAATGACGCGTTGCATTAAGCTTATTGACATAAACCTAAACAAATTCTATGAACTGGACTGAAAAACAGATCACAAACATTGTTACCGAACTTGCGGAGGAAAATCCCCTCGCCTGCCGGGCATTGTTAAGTATAGTCAGCATCAGATACACACCGGAGGTCAATACTCTCGCGGTTACACTCTCATCCCGCCCGGAGCTTCTCATTAACAAGGAATTCTGTGACAGACATATGAACAGCGAAGACGACGTAAAGGCTGTCCTTCTTCACGAATTTCTTCATGTGCTGCTGGGACATACCGAGAAATACAAGTTCAGTGACACGCTTGTAAACATTGCCACTGACGCCGTGATCAACTCAATTATACACAGGAAATACGGGACAATTTACTCGGGTTTCTTTCAAAGATTATACAATGGCGGCGGACTGAAGCGGCTTCTCCGCCCGGATTTTTTTTCAAAGTGTGAAGACCCCAAAAGCAAATGTCCTGCAGGGGAACCCGAAGGCTTGAAGGAAGTACATTCAAAGATCTACTCCGGGCAGATCTGCGCAGATGATCTTGAGGAGTTGCTGGAGTTTCTGATGCGAAACAGGAATCTGAATCAAAAGGATGCTTCCGGCATACCTCTCATAGGAAACCACGGGAAGAGGGAAAAGGTATCAAAGGAAAACGGGAAATTGCTGGGCGACATTCTCAACAAAGTGGACGCCCGGGAAATTTGGCCAAACCGGGGCCGCGGTACGGGAGACGAATCCGAATTTGAAGCGAGACTGATTGAAAATCACAGGATAACTTCATGGAGAAAAGATACTTTCAGCGTTCTGCGGAAATGTCTTACAATAGATCCTCACAAGAAGCCGGTCCGTGAAAATTCCGATGTGGTGATTCCGGTTATGAATTCAGGCGACAGAAGGGCACTGTCAAAGTTCCATGCCTTCGGATACATACCATTTGCAAGAAACAGCTTCTCAAGGGAAGTCACGGGAGAAAGCACTGATATATATCTTGATGTGAGCGGCTCCATGAGTGCAGAGATTGATCAATTGATAACCCTGCTTAACAGCTTCAGAGACAAAATAAAAAAACCCCTGTGGGCATTTTCGGATGAAGTATGTCCGGCCGTGTTCAGGAACGGCTCCCTGGAATTCAAAACCTCCGGCGGGACCCAGATCGGCTGTGTGTTCAGGCATATACGCGAGAAGAAGATCAAGAAGTGCCTGATAGTAACTGACGGTTATGTGGAAGAAATAGATCAGAAGATGCTTTCGGGAATTGATACTGCCGGCATTTCGGTGATCGTCAGCGCCGACGGCAGTGCAAACGAATTCGAAAGGCACGGCATAAAGCATTATCAACTCAAAAAATTATGATATGAAAAGATATTCCGAAACAGTACTGAACGGCCATCCCGACAAGTTCTGCGACCTGATCGCCGACCGCATGGTTCGCGAGGTTTCCATGGCTGATCCCGAAGCATGCGCGCAGATCGAAGTGTCTGTATGGTCCGACATTGTTTTCCTTACGGGCGGGATCATAACACGGAAGCGCCCCGGGATTTCTTTCAGCGATGTGATTAAACATTTGGGGGAGGAGATCGGTTACGATTCAGCGAATCACATTGATGTCTCACGTTACCGGATAATTGATGAGATTTGTTATCTGGGTGAAGATCCGCATGTCTGGACTGACACCAATAACGACCAGTCAATAATAACCGGATATGCAGGTTACGACCGGCTCACGCGCTTTCTTCCCCCCGAGCATTATCTTTGCTGGTATTTCCGTGGGGAGATCACAAAGAGCATGAAAAACGGGCATCTCACCGGGCACGGTCCCGACGGAAAGATACTTGCCGTGATAACAGAAGATGCAGGAGGGTGGCGGCTCGACAAACTTCTTGTGACGATGCAGCAGTCGGAGAAGGCGGCATTCACAGACTTTACAGATGCGGTCAGCCTTACGCTTGCTTCTGCTTACGGCAAACTGCAGGAAGCAGACAGTAGATGGAACAGTGAATGGAAAGATGTTGAAGTGCTGATAAATCCAAACGGTCCTCTGGTGAACGGCGGCAGCGACGGAGACAACGGCCAGACCGGCAGAAAGCTCGTGATGGACTTCTACGGTCCCAGGATACCTGTGGGAGGAGGCGCGCTTTACGGAAAGGACCTCAGGCATATAGACCGGCTCGGCGCGGCGGCGGCAAGGAAATTTGCAGTCGGCGAAGTGCTTCGCGGCGCAAAGGAAGTCATCGTAAAGATCTGCTACGCACCGGGACTTGACGAACCTCTTACCGTGGACATCGTTTCAGACAAGCGACCTAAGGGAGACATATACAAGCTGTTCTCTTTTTCAGAAATGAAGAAGAGTATTCTTGCGAGCGATCTTGATTACGACTTGATAAGTCTCGGAAGTTTCTACAACGACCGGCTCAGTTTCAATACCTGAATGCAGGTGAAACGGAATTGAGGAATTGTTTTGCAGAACTCCTTTCTCGGAGAAGCGGTAACAGCAAAGTCAATCTCTGACTGCTTGCAGGACGTAAAGGCCGGCGTTGGAGATTCCTGACCATGGACAACAACTTCGCCAAGAGCAACTTCAAATCCCGTCCGGGCTGAGCTTCGCACGGGTACAGCCGCAAGTCCTTTGCAGGTGATACTGAAATCCAATTGTTTGATCAGGAAATTTGCAGCATAAGCAATTCTGCTGTTGCGGATTCAGACTGACTTCGCCGAAGCGGAAATAGTTGAGCAGGCAAAGGCAAAGGATCCCAAAAATGAAACATGCATTCCCGTCAAAATCAGCTATTCACACTTTGGAAGAAAAATGAAGAATACAATCCTAACCATTCATTGTCCTGAATCAAAAAACAACATACTTAATGTTCATTGACATTGACCATTATTACAGTTCCCTTCTTTAAGCCTGCCCTGAACTTGTCGAAGTGTTCAAAAGAATGCGGTTAAC
>CAZTQR010000114.1:0-6712 GCA_964615795.1 uncultured Ignavibacteriaceae bacterium | reverse complement strand
GGTTTGTTTCGCGCAGAGGCGCGGGGATGGAGAGCGTTTGTTGCGCGCAGAGGCGCGGAGGGTTGGAGAGCGTTTGTTGCGCGCAGAGGCGCGGAGGGATGGAGAGCGTTTGTTGCGCGCAGAGGCGCGGAGGGATGGAGAGGGTTTGTTTCGCGCAGAGGCGCGGAGGGATGGAGAGGGTTTGTTTCGCGCAGAGGCGCGGAGGAATGGAGAGCGTTTGTTGCGCGCAGAGGCGCAGAGGGATGCAAGTGAATGGGGATTGTCAGTTATCGAAGGTTTACTTGAGCTGATAGCCAAGATGAATGGCCATTTGTCCCTTTCCTGTGTGCATTGACTTATGTCAAAAATCTTTTGAGAAACATTGACTATCTTTGTATGAGTCCATGAAAGATAAAATTGAATCATTCATATACAGGACCGCGCCACCGGGCAGGTGGAAGGTTCCGGTGATCATCATCAGCGGCGTGCTTACAGGACTTGTATTGCTTGTAATGTACATCGGGAATGCGACATCATACCTGTCAGACAAGCCGGAGACCTGTATCAACTGCCATGTAATGTATCCGCAATACTCATCATGGCAGCACAGTTCACACGGCAGGTTTGCGACGTGCAACGACTGCCATGTGCCGCAGACAAACATTTTCGAAAAGTATTTGTTCAAGGCTTCAGACGGGCTGAGGCACTCAACCATGTTCACCTTCAGGCTTGAGCCTCAGGTTATAAGAATCAAAGAGGCGGGAGCGGATGTGGTTCAGAAGAACTGCATGAGATGCCATGAGAAGTTCATTGACCGCACCTCGTTGTATCATGGTAAAGAATCTCTTGAGAAGAAATGCTGGACCTGCCATGAAGAAACACCGCACGGCACAGTAAGCAGTTTGTCATCATTTCCTGCATCAAGGGTGCCGCAGTTGAACCCTGTGGTACCTGATTGGATAAGAAAAAACTTTATCAAAGAATAAAATGAAAAGTATCAGACAAGTCATTGCCGAGAAACCCTGGGTCGGTTGGGTATTGTACGGTTTGACAATAGTTCTAGTATTTCTGATCGGCCTCCTCGGAAGTTCGATCATCGAAAGGCGAAACGAGGCGAACAACATTTTTCAGAATGTGAAGCCGATAGCAGAGTGGGAGCCGAGGAATGAGGTATGGGGTGAAAATTATCCGAGAGAGTACGAGTCGTATATTTCCACACTCGACACCAACTTTGCAAGCCCGCACGGCGGCGGGAAAAAGATCGACATGCTTGAACGATATCCCGGACTTGTTGTGCTTTGGGCAGGGTATGCCTTCTCAAGGGATTATAATCAGGGACGGGGGCATTATTACGCGATCAAGGATATCCGGAATACCTTGCGCACAGGCGTTCCTCAGCCGGCAACTTGCTACACATGCAAGAGTACGGACGTTCCGAGACTGATCGCTAAGATGGGAGCGGCCGAGTTTTATAAGAAGCCGTTCAATGAGCTCGGTTCGGAAGTTGTGAATCCGATCGGTTGCCAGGACTGCCACGACCCAAAGACCATGAATTTAAGGATCACACGTCCCGCATTGGTTGAAGCCTTTCAGAGAAGGGGAGAAGACATAACAAAATCAACCCATCAGGAAATGAGAACACTTGTATGTGCGCAATGCCATGTTGAATATTACTTTAAAGGCAAAGAAGAGAAGTACCTTACATTCCCGTGGGATGACGGTTATTCTGTTGAAGAGATGGAGACATATTATGACAGCATCAAGCATGTTGATTTTGTCCATACCCTCAGTAAGACGCCTATACTGAAGGCACAGCATCCCGACTATGAGCTGTTCAAAATGGGCATACATGCCGAAAGAGGCCTCTCTTGTGCAGACTGTCACATGCCGTACAAATCAGAAGGCGGAGTGAAGTTTACAAATCACAAGATACAGAGTCCGCTCAACAACATTTCCGGATCATGTCAGGTATGCCACAGAGAATCCGAAGATGCACTCAAAAAGAATGTGGTCGACAGACAGGAAAAAGTGCTTCAGCTTTCCGACATAGCCATCAACTCACTTGTGAAAGCGCATATAGAAGCAAAGGCAGCATGGGATGCAGGTGCAACTGAACAGGAGATGAAGCCGGTGCTTGATCTCATAAGGGCCGCGCAGTGGAGATGGGATTTTGTAAGCGCAAGCCACGGCGGAAGTTTTCATGCTCCGCTGGAATGCGCAAGGATACTGGGCAACTCCATAGAGAAATCAGAGCAGGCGAGAGTTTTGCTATCCGGAATACTGACGAAGAAAAATGTACAGCTTCCCGTGCAGATGCCCGACATTTCCACAAAGGAGAAAGCGCAGAAGTTCATCGGACTTGATGTGGAGAAATTCAATGCGGACAAGAAAATATTTCTGGAAACTGTAACTCCGGAGTGGGACAAAGCATCGGAGCAGAGACAGGAGAAGATGAATCTTGAATACAGGCCGAAAGAGTGATCAATACTGATCTTCAAACATATCGCTCAGCTGATTTACACTTAAGATTCTGAAAATACATTGAAGTGCCGATAATTGCGTTCCACACATTCGGGATTCTGAATCATCCGCAAGGGCATCCATTGGTTCAGGAGTTTTACGATGAGATAGAAGCAGTCTTCAACCAGGCCAAAGCATCCGAAGGACTTATCAGAATTGATTCTGAGATTGCGGGCTTTGAGATGGCTGTTCCGAGGTTTTACGATAAGGACAAGGACTCTGAAGCTCCCGCCACACTATGCTGCTTGAAAGACCTTGAGTCTGTTTTTTCTTTTGCATACAAGGGACTGCATGATGCGGCACTGCTTAAGAGGCATGTGTGGTTCAGAAAGGGGGGACTGGCCAAACTGAGTTGCATGGTGGACAAACGATGATAATATGCCAACAGCAAAGGAAGCGGTGCACAGGCTTGAACATCTGCATGATAACGGTACAACTCCGTTTGCTTTCAATTTCAGAAATCCATTTGATGAATGCGGGAATCCCGTACAACATGACTCGGCAAAGATCAAAAGCAATATTCAACAAAATGAATACGGTTCCTGATATTCCATAGCCTAATCCAAGAATCATCAATCATTATGAAACAAAAACCCGTAATCACTGCATTGCTTGAAGAGTACAAGTATGTGCTTGACGACCTGAAGCATCATACTTCAGACATTACCCGTGAAGAGCTTTCAGTTATTGTTGACACGCAAACTCCAAACAAGGATTGTGTGTCCATACAATCAGTACTTACTCATGTTGTTCTATGCGGCTATCATTACATCACTATGATGAATATTCACGAAGGTAATGCTGACAGCGAATGGCATAAGCGAATAAGGCGCGGCTCTGTTGAAGAGTATTTCAATGATATTGACGATATGTATGAACAGACCGTGAAATTTCTTGAAAGCATTGATGACGGAGCCGTTGCGAAGTTTGACCCGAAGGATAAGCTGATAACATTCTGGGGACAGTATTACGATTACGAACAACTCATGGAACATGCGATCGTGCATGTTTCGAGGCACAGGAGGCAGATAGTGAAGTTCAGGGATTCATTAAGAGGAAATAGGTAGGACAGGAAAAAGCTAACAGATGGAATTCAAGTTTCTGATCGTTTTTCACCTGACAGGAGCATGCGTGTGGGTTGGCGGACATCTCATACTCGCCGCAACAATTCTCCCGAAAGCACTGAAGCTTAAGGATCCTTCGATCATAAGCGGATTCGAATCAATGTTTGAAAAGATAGGAATCCCTTCACTCATCATACAGGTCATCACAGGCATACGTATGTCTATGATCAAATTGCCTGTAAGCCAATGGTTTGATTTTTCGAATCAGATCTCCGCGTTGATCTCACTGAAGATCATTTTGCTGTTAATGACCATAGCTCTTGCAATACACGCAAGACTCTTTATTATTCCAAAGCTTGATGCAGGACAGATTGTAAAACTCGGTTGGCACATAGCCGGAGTAACGTTCATTGCTGTCCTGATGCTTCTTGCGGGGCTGAGTTTCAGATACAGCATTCTCTGAACTACTGATTTCACTAAGCAAGATGAAGAAGAAGTGAAGCAGGTTCTGCAAAAAAACGCCCCGGGAGCTACCAGGAACCCGGGGCGTTTACCCTTAACTTAAGTTCGTCACTTTATCAGCAACATCGTTCTCACCAGCGATTGGCCGCCGGCATCAAGTTTGCAGAAGTATGAGCCGGAAGGCAAGTCCGCACCTTCAAATCTTACGGAGAACTCACCTGCAGGTTGCAGTTCGCTTACAAGAACTTTCACCAATCTTCCCGCATTGTCAAATACTCTCATATTCACAAATGAACTGCCCTTCAGCGAATATCTTATTTCGGTGGAAGGATTGAAGGGATTCGGATAATTCTGTTGCAAAGTCAGTTGCTCCGGCAACAGGGCATTCCCTGAACTGCTGACCGATACAACTGTATTTGCGATCATCCTGCTCAACGGTCCCCCGTAAGCTCCGATATCGTTTCTCAGTCCGCCTCTTGCAGGCCATTTGGCAATAGAGGGATTCTGCGGATCCTGCGGATCATTGTACCTTGCAGAGCTGTCGCCTTTGTCAATGCACGGCGAGCCGGACTTCAGATAGTAATTGGTTGAATCGAAAAGCGGTTCGGAGTTTATGTTTCCGGCTCCGGCAATTCCCCCCTGAACATTGCAGTATGTTACAAGCATTTGCGGTCCGGAGAACTGAGTGTTGTTTCCGCCGGTATTTCCCCATACAATATTGTTTATAACTGTTGTTGCTCCGGCGGAGTTGTATATGCCCGGAGACTGGCTGTTTGCAGAATTGAAGACGATCGTGTTGCTCTCAATAGTCCTTGGCCTTGTAAAAGTATTGTTCATCCAGATTGCCGAGCCTGCACCGAACTGCATTGAACCGAAATTCTTAGCTATGAGATTATTCTTTATCTCTCCTCCCGTGTAGTTCAGCACAATGCCGGCACCATACCGCGCGGAGTTGTTCATCACCACATTGTTATAGAATCTCACATACCCGTCACCTATCCTTACTCCGCCTCCGCCGGTGCTGTTCGCAATGCCTCCGGTAATGCAGTGGTTGTCCTTTATGATGTTGTACTGAATTACGGGATTACATATAGCTACAAGCAATCCGCCTCCTTCCCTGTAGAAGCCCGCAAAGTGCTCGTCATTCCAAATTGTACCTTTGCCTCCCGTAAGAGTGAATCCCTGAAGCACCGCAGTGGAATCCTGCCCTCCTGCGATTATGACACAGCTTGCCGAATCAGGCTGCTGGGGATTGCTTCCGTTGATGATCGTACTGCTGATGAAGGAAAGGTCCATGTTCTGATAGAACCTGCTTGTCAGAACGATCTTCCTGTTCCGGAAATTGATGTTCTCGGTGTATGTTCCCGGTTGAACGAGCACGGTGTCACCGTCACTGCATGCAATGATGGCGCTTTGAATCGTTGAGTACTGTGAAGGTACGTTTCTTATCACCGCTTCTGCATCGGTGCAGAGCAAAAGCAATGAAATGAACAAGAGTTTTGAAATTTTCATGATGATGCTTGTTTAATTTTTCCTTTTTGACAATTTATACCAATGCCTGTGACAAGTTGTAACGGCATCAGTTGAAATTGAATATCTCTCTGAACTCATTACTTTCGACAATACTGCTGATGGCCCTTACAAAATCGGGGGACGGTACCATCCTGTGCTGTCTGAAGAGACTCACAGCTTTGCTTTCATAAAGGTCATCAAGGGCGGCAGATTTTTGCGGAGCAACGCTTTCTATATGCCTGAGATGCTTTCCCGCAAACACAAGGCGTTCGGGATCCACATGCCCGGCATTTATCATCAGTCTGGTCTTCTTACCGCAGTGGCATGGGTTGTTCTTGTCCATGAGCCCGCATCTGCTGTTCATGAAATTTGTTAATTGCTTCCTTGCCCGTGAGAGCTTCTGGCGGAAATTCACTTTTGAGATCCCGAGTATTTCGCTTCCGGTCTCGTCATTCACATTAAAGATGTTTCCAAGAATGAATATGAGCCTTTGCTCCCTGTCAAGGCACAGCAGCATTGCGTTCATACAGCCGATCTTCGTCTCCTCTATGAGAAGGCCCACTTCAACGGGCACCGCAGCCTGATCCGGAAGTTCCGTATCGGGAGATTTGAGAATGTCCTCCCCGTATTTATGGAAGGAGAAATACTCAAACTCTCTCTTCCTCTTCTTCATGTTTATCACATGGTTGGCAACAATTCTGTAAAGCCATGTACGCAGACTGCTGTCCTGCCTGAATGTAGAAAGTTTTGTAATTATTTTGATAAGGGTTTCCTGAGTCACATCTTCGGCGTCGGCCGGGTCCCACACCATTTTCAGAGCAATGTTGTAGATCCATGCCTGATGCCTCTTTACAAGCGCCTCAAGACTCTTCTTATCGCCGCTCACAGCGGAAGCCACCAGTTCCCTGTCTTCGAGGTCGCTGTCGTCCTTTTCAAAAAATGGATTTATCATCTTGCGTAAGATTAAGTTCTGTATATTAGACAAATTCAGAATTGACCTGTGACAATCCGCATTAAACTTTCTTGCCGAAAAGAATGTCCAATGACGTACCACCCAAGTCTGTCCAAAACGATTGAAATTTTTGTGCGAAGAATTTAACAAATTACGATGCCAAAAATTATTCCGCTTTCTTTTGAACGACCAAAAGAAAGCTTGGCAAAGAAAAGTCGCCCGC
>CAZTQR010000113.1:0-6772 GCA_964615795.1 uncultured Ignavibacteriaceae bacterium | reverse complement strand
CAGTACAATTCTGGCTGTCAGCGCTCCGGTGTTCAGATCATAACTCGATATCCTGTCTTCGCTGTATCCCGATATTCTTCTGAACCCGCCCTGATCGGATTTTGACATTGCCTGAAAGACCTCTTCCTTCACTACGAGAAAGGTCCCGTCTCCGCTTTCTGTTATCACTGCTTCCTTAATGTCATCGGCGCGGTCCTTCATTGCATCCTTCTTCATGGGATTGCACGAGAATAAGAGAAGTGCAAGGATCAGGTACTGAAAATTTTTTGGTTTCATGATCGGGCAAATTATAGATTTTCATTCATTGAAAAAAGCGGATACTTTAATGCACCCGCCGCCGGCCGGCTGATCCGGATGGCTGAATGTGTTACCGGCAGTGCAATGATATTTCTTTTCGCGGAAATATGGACTTTCTTTGCGGAGAAGAGTTCATCACAAGAGTTAAGCTATGCAGAATGGATATGAAGATCATCGATCTTACATTTGAGACGTTTTCTTCAGCAGTTTCAGGAATAGAGAATTATGAACAGGTACATCCTGCGCTGTTTTCCCATTACTTCAGGTACTGGGCAGAGAGAAGCAGATTTCCCGACTGCATATTGACGCATGACAGACTTTCTTTTCATGTTAATCTTGTAAAAGACGGCCTCCGGTATGCGGAGAGAAAAATTGCATCCTTCGGCCTTCCGTTGGATGACATCATGGTCATTCTTTTCACGGGACAGAATACATCCAACGGCCATGCTTTCATGAACGAAGGCCGGATGATCGTTTGGCTTCCGGTTGAAACTTACCATACTCCTCTTCAGGCTGAAGTCTTTGCAACTCACGAGATCGTTCACGGGATCCACTACTTGCTTTCTCCCGCATTCATGTTCTGCACAGAGGATGAAAGGATGCACACGGGACGGCAACTGATAACAGAGGGCATAGCCACATACTTAACAAAGCAGGTTCTCGGAATTTCTGATCGCGTCTCTCTTTGGGCAGATTATCTTGATGGAGTTAAGTCCGGTGAATGGTTTGAAGAATGCAGTAAAAGGGAAAAGGAACTTAAAGAATATTGCCTGGAACGATTTTCATATTCAGGAAGTGATGTGTCCTTGTTCTTCGCAAATGATCCGGCCGACATATTTTCTTACCGGGCAGGTTACTATTTGGGATTGCAGTTTGCAAACCGGTTTGCAAAGCAACTTAAGAGCGATCATGACTTACTGTGTACCCGGCGATCCGAACTGGAGCAGGCGGCACTGCATTTCTTGTCCGATTGATCTGAGGGAGCATATCTGACCTGTCACTTCGCTGTTATCGCGCGGGGCAAAGTCCGGCCCCCTTCCCTGAGAGGAAAGGGGCCGGGTGAAATATGCCTGCTCAATGCTAAGGCCTGATCACAGATACAAAGTTCGCGGCGTTGTTGTCCGCTATCAGGAAATCAGTTCCGTCAACAAAGCCGTCACCGTTGAGGTCTGTCGGAACATAACCGGACACATAGTTTCCTGCATCGCTGTCAACAGAGCCCGCATCTGTTGCATCAATCAATCCGTCTCCGTTCACATCTCCCGAGTAAATTCCGAAACGCAGCGGTGATGCATCTATCTGCATCATGTTGCTTCCGTACGCCTGCGATGCCGAAACTGACATGTCATAGACTGTCGCACTGCTGCGCGAGAACGCAAGCGGAGCAGAGTTCCATGTCTCGATGCTGTTCCTGTGCTTCACGGCAAAGTAGTAGTTTCCTTCAGGCGCCGTGCCAAACCTCAGCATCAGGATTCCTGCCTGCGAAACCACGCCGCGGCTCTGATCGGCAAGAGAATACGGCGGTGTTGAATTCCTCAGTTCCACAATTATAGTGTCGGTTGTTTGCGAGTTGCCTTGCTCATTGTACAATCCCGCAATGAACACAGTAAGGTTCAGAGACATTGCAGGAGATCCGGTAACCGCAACAGGGCTTTTGTTGTAGTGCACGTCCTGCGCAACGATGAAATAATAATACAATCCGCCCAAAGGTGAAGCATCTGTATATGTCACATCGGTCGTTGTTGCGAAGACCGGTTCGGTATCCGGATCGATCGTCGGCGAAGTACTGCGGTAAAGCATATAGTTGCGAAGGTCCGGTGCTGTGTTGTGCCCCCACGTCAGCCTTACATTTCCTGATACCGGCACTGCACTGAACGGAGAGACCATTGGCGGTGCAAGATTGTCTGTGCTTCTGCCCGAAAGTATGGCAGAGCGCCAGTACTGATCGGGATTTGAAGTCCGTGCCGTTATCCTGAAGAAGAAGTTGCCGCTGTTGTTTGATGAGGAGTCAAACGGCGTGCTTGCGGTATATGTATAGAACGGTTCCCTTGTTGCAGGTATAGAGGCAATGTTCTCCCACGAGTAATTTCCTCCCGAAGGCGGATAGCTTCTCTGCACTAAGTAGTCCGTTATCATGCCGGTTCCGGAATTATCATAGGAGCTTCTTGCCCACTTCAGATTGACCTTTCCTCCCTGATCGTTCGGAACGTCCTTTACATAAAGCAGTATCGGCTTTGCGCTGATGGCGGAACCGTAGTAAACGTAGGACTTGCCGGAGTTCGATCCGTTTGCGTCACTGGCGTGTGCGCCTGCAATGATGTCTGCGTAACCGTCGCCGTTCAGATCCCCGGCTCCGGATACTCCATTAACATAACCAAGGTAATCGCTTGGCATTTCTCCGGAGATATACAGGTCCGCCGTGCTGTTCATATTCATCCCTCCGTAATAAATATAAGCCCTGCCGGTGCCTAAAGAGTAATTGTGTGCCCCGACAATCACATCCGAATATCCGTCAAAGTTCAAGTCTCCTGCAGGTGAAGCAGAAATGCCGAAGTAACTACCTGAAACCGGCGGTTCCATAACGACGTCTGCGGTGCTGTTTGGGTTTATCCCACCGTAGTAAATGTACGCCCGACCCAATCCGCCTCCATAGCCATAAGAACCCACTATCACATCGTCGTAGGCGTCACCATTCACATTACCTGCGCCGGAAACGGAGTAACCGAAGACACTGCTCGTTGTTTCTCCATACAAGTACAGATCAGGGGTGCCGTTCATGTTAGTTCCTCCAAAGTAAACAGTTACCCTACCCTGATTAGAGTTGTATCCGGGCGCTCCGGCAATCACATCAGAGTAACCGTCGCCGTTCATATCCCCGGCACAGCCAACAGAAATGCCAAGTTGGTAACTTGAACCTTCACCCGTCATGTAAACATCGAAGCTATTGTCCATGGAAGCACCGCCATAGTAGATATAAGCTCTTCCTTCATAAGAGCCTCCGAGAAATGGCGCTCCGACTATCACATCAGAGTATCCGTCGCCGTTCACATCTCCGGCACCGGATACCGACATGCCAAAATGGTTGTTCGCGGCCTGGCCGGTAAGGATCACATCAGGAACGTTGTCCGGCGAATAGCCGCCAAGATAGATGTATGCCCTTCCGGTATATCCCGAATATCCGATCGCTCCTACGATCACATCCGAATAGCCGTCATTGTTAACATCTCCCGCTGATGATACTGAATATCCTAACCGGTCACCCGTGTATTCGCCTGATAGGATCAAGTCGGGAATTCCGTCAGTGTTTGGCGAACCAAAAAAGACATACGCTTTTCCAGTCTCGGAATAATTTGGCTGCATAGCTCCGACAATTATGTCATCAAATCCGTCGGCATTTACATCGTCTGCATCGGATACAGAAATCCCGAACATATGATCAACACCTTCTCCCGTCATCGTCAGCTCCGCATAGAGTTCGCCTTTCGGGAAGTAGTCGTACAAATATACACGGCCGGAGGAGGAATTGTAGCCGAAAGCTCCGGCCAGAATTTCGGGGTAACCGTCACCGTTCAAATCTCCGCCTGACAATATGCATTCTCCGAAGTAGCTGTTTGCAGTCTCACCATGCAAAGTAATGTCAGCGGTTGTATTCATGTTAGCGCCGCCAAAGAAAATATACGCCTCACCTGTATTTGAGCCGGCAAAAGGCGCTCCCACCGCAAGGTCGCTGAAGCCGTCACCGTTGATATCACCCGCATAACTGATGTATCTTGCGAAAGCCAGTCCCGAGGATGCGCCGGTAAGGATCACATCGGCCGTATTGTCAATATTACTTCCGCCGTAGAACAGGTATGCTTTGCCCTGGAAGGAGTTGTATTCGTGAGCGC
Organism: uncultured Ignavibacteriaceae bacterium; assembly: GCA_964615795.1. GTDB lineage: Bacteria > Bacteroidota > Ignavibacteria > Tepidaquicellales > Tepidaquicellaceae > JADJAH01. The sequence continues at coordinate 2,588 of CAZTQR010000113.1, read as the reverse complement.
CTGCCGCTATGTCTGCAATGCCGTCACCGTTTATATCGCCCGCGCAAGTGAGTACATATCCGAAACTGCTGTTTGCTGTTTCACCTGTCATTGTAACGTCTGCGGTGTTGTCCAGAAGAGGCCCGCCGAAATAGACGTATGCTCTTCCCTGGTAACTGTTGTACTGCAGAGCTCCTACGGCAAGGTCGGTAAAGCCGTCTCCGTTAACATCTGCCGCGGATACGGATACACCGAAATTGTCGATCATGGTCTCTCCGGTCAGCACAAAGTCTGAAACACTGTCCATCATAAGCCCTCCGTAATAGATGTAAACTCTTCCTCCTGTGCTGTATCCCGTCAGGCCCACTGCGGCATCCATGAAACCGTCACCGTTAAAATCACCGGCAGAGTTTACACAGAATCCGAAATAGTCTCCGTATGTGCCTTCACTCAGCGTTATATCGGGAATATTATCCATGTTCGGTCCGCCGAAATGGATGTATGCCCTGCCTGAATATCCGTTATATCCGAACGCGCCAATTATGACATCATCATAGCCGTCTGCATTGAGGTCATTGGCACTGCCCACAGAGTGTCCTAACCGGCTGTCCGCAGTTTCCCCGGTGATGATTACATCCGGAATTAGGTTTATGTTTGCTCCGCCAAAATAAATGTAGGCTTTTCCGTATTCGGAATTCTCCGTGAATGCGCCCACAACAAAGTCGTCATAGCCGTCTCCGTTCACATCCCCCGCAGAGGATACAGACCTGCCGAACGAAGAACCTGCATGCCCGTTCATTACTTTTCTGTCAATGAAGTCTCCCGCAGGATCTTCATCTCCAAAGATTCTTTTACCCTCTTCATCGAGGAGTCCGCGAATCAGCTCTTTCGGCGTTCCGCTGAATGTCTGAAGGGTATTGGGTTGATCAATACCGGCCGGCGCACCTGCCGGATCGTCTGAAAGTGTCCTGTTCATCCGTTTGCCGTCAGCAGAAGCTGATATGAACAGCGATATGAGGATAACAGTACAAAGTGAGGAAATTGGGTTGAAGTGTTTCATGATACACTCCTTTAATTTGTTGGTAAATGTGGTGAGGGATCAACAGACTGCCTGCTGTTGAGCCGGCAGAGTTTCCAGGCTATTGCCTGACGGGGAATTTTTTGGGGGGAAGGAGAGATCGTCACAAGACCGTGTTGCTCAAGATCCCGGCTTGAAATTCTAAGGATCGCATATCAGGCAGTTGCCTAACTGTTTCCGATGAATCCGGTCCAATCTATGATGATACTTGAGGTAATTAAATGCAGAAATCTTTCTCCTGAAGTCGCAGACAAATCTCTTCATGTATTTCAGACCTGTTATCCGTTCTGAATTCCGGCTTTCCAGGAACAGCTACTTCCATTCCTACGGAAGGTAAAGCGTCATCGTTCCTTTTCTGAACACCGCTTCTTCGAGATGTCCTGTTTTCTTCTTATCAGAAGGCATCCTTCCTGCCACTCTCAGTAAGTGCCCGCTACGATTCGCTGTCATTGTTTGTCCGCAATGTAGTTCGGTTCCGTTACCCCGCAGAAAAATTGGTGAGTGTCTGGGAGTGCGCTGATCTCCATATACTTTTTCTTCACTGAAATTCTTTGAACGGGATCTTTCGTGTACGGTAATGCTTAGGGAGTGATGAGATCAATGATTCTTTTATGATTGCGGTGCCGGAAAAATGACAGAATGCTCCCGGTGTTTCTGCTGTTAATTCGGTTTGAAATTAACTGCTAGTTAAACCATTTCTTTGCCTTCGGCCTTCGGTGCGGACAGCCGGGCCAGCAGCAGGGCTGTCGCTTTCCATCCCGAAGATCCCCGATCATCCGCTCAATGTGCGATGTCCTTGTTTCAGCTTTCTTGACGATCGTCACCCAGCAAATCCACTCGTTGCGCTGAATGGGAGTAAGCTTGTTCCATTTTTCAACGACGGCGTCGTCCGGTGCAAGCGCTTTCTGCATGTCGTCCGGCAATTCGTGCAGGATGCCGCCGGCAATCTTGCCGGGAGTGACGTCTTCCTTCTTTTTGCTTTTATTCATCAGTCAGGAATTTTCAAAGGCAATTGCCGTCAGAACTTCAGAACTTTTGCATTCTCAAGATGCTTCATCGCTTCAGCCCAGGATGGAAGAGTGTCGGTATCTATTGTAATTGTTCTGATCTCCTTTGCAAGCACTTTACTGCTTTTCATCGCTTTCGAATGAGCTCCGCTTCTTGCAAAATCCTTCAGCTCGCTTTCATTGTTCCACAAGGTCATTGTATAATGCCTGGTCCAGAATCCTCTTTTCTTAAACTCCCTGCACTGTGTGGTTCTGAGCTGCTTTATGATGCCCAGAGCCTTTGAAGATAAGGCAAAGAATTTAAGCGGCCCTCTCAGTTCGATTGATGTTATTGTAGCTTTCATACTTACCGGTTAGTAATTATCAGTTCAGCACTGCTTGTAGCTGTGCGAACATTTCGGGTGACGCAAATCCGCATGCTCTTCACCCGTACAGCGTTTGAATATAACCAAAAGAGCAGAAGCAAAAAGCAACCATATCTGCCCGCTTCAGATAAGTTGAGTATCCGGCAATGATCCTGTCCG
>CAZTQR010000112.1:0-6818 GCA_964615795.1 uncultured Ignavibacteriaceae bacterium | reverse complement strand
TGTAATACTTCCTTTGCCATGTCGTTCCGCCGTTTGTTGTCCTGAATACGCCGCCGTCAAAAGCGATATCATCAGTTGTCCAAATTTCGTTTTCGCTCAATACGCTCAGATCAAGATAAGCAGGCTCTGTTGGAGGATTATTCAGGATTATCCAGTTGTTACCGCCGTCAGTGGTCTTGTATAGTCTTGTACCTGCAAACCAGTCAGTTCCTGCAAAGCCTGTGTGAGCATTAATGAACTCTATGTCCAGGAAAGTTCTGCCTGAATTCTCGGTAAGAACATAGTTCCAGTTATCTCCGCCGTTTGTAGTTCTGATAACGTATGAATTTCCGTCCGAACCTCTCACTGTAACACCGTAACCGGTCAGGCTGTCCTTAAAGGTCAGGTTGTTCAAGGGAGGAAGATTTTCCGGCAAGAACTGCCTGTACCAACCCCCAGGCGGGTTATGCTGAAAGTTGAATGCATTTATGAATATGAAGATGCTGAAGAAATAAAACAGGCTCGATAGTAACCTGTCTGCGCGGGAATGTGAGGTGTGATTCATGATAACTTCCTTTATACAAAACTACGGAGGAAGGATCTCAGAAACTATGACTTTGGTCATGTTTTGAGAAAATTTGCCGGTCAGTCACTTTCTCAAAACATGACGAACAGTTCAAGAACTGTTACACTGATGATCCCGGATTCTATGATTGCAGTCCACTGCAAACAGCTTGTGAATCCGTCTTTACGTACAGTGCACTCTTCAAAAACTATTGTATTGAATTAGACGGCGGTTCAAAATATCTTGATCAAAACAGATTTGTCCAATTGAGTTTTATCAGATATTTCGTTCCGGCGCTTCTTGTCCTCGCATTTGCAATTTCACAGACCGGCTGTAATCACATAACTTATTCAACCGTTCCCCGTGCCGCGAATGATACGATCGGAGAAGGCCCGGACCCGGATTTCAGCAGATCGCTTGACTTTGACTTCCAAGACTTCACTTCTTACCTTTTCATGGGAAACAGGGTTGAGAATTTCACGGCATATTTCAACAAGTTCTTTCAGGCTGAAGGTGATTTCAGTGACGCACTCGAAGAATACAGAGCCGGGCTGATCTCAACTTATAACAGAAGACTTGATTCTCTCGGGATCACACCGCCCGTATCCGCCACCGTGAAGGAAAAGCTTGACAAGGCAATTGAAAGAGCTTCCAAGATCATACAGTTCCATAAGAACAGCAAATACATAGACGATGCGGTCCTGCTGATAGGCGAAGCTTATTACTTTCAGACAGACTACATTAATGCGGAAAGGAAGTTCAATGAATTCCTTCAGAGACTTTCCTCGAGCGAGCTGACTGATGAGGCTCTGCTTTACCTTGCAAGGACAAAACTACGGCTCGGGAAAAATGAAGACGGGCTTAGGATACTCGGCGATCTTGTGAAGAACTCCGACGACAGGGAGATAAGGTCACTCGCGGCAAGAGACCTGGGCGTCTATGATTACAACAACGGCCGTCTGAAAGAATCTGTGGAGAACTTCAAGAAGGCGATTGAATATTCCGACGACAATGTACGAAAGGCAGAGAATCAATTCATACTTGCACGGCTTAGCAGTGTTTACAAACCGGAATCTGCGGCAGATGAATTCAAGAAGGTGCTTGACTATTCACCCGACTTCGACCTTACCTTCTTTGCGAGACTGAACTATGCAAAGGGCCTCATTGTAAATAAGAAATATTCAGATGCCGAGGACGAGCTTACATCCATGAGAAAGAAGTACAGGGATTTCAAAGACTTCACTCCGCTCATAGACCTTGAAATTGCAAACAATCTTTATGCTGAAGGTGACATCATACAGGCAAAGCAGAAATACTACGAGGTGATTGTGAAGTATGCAAATACCACTTCCGCCGCGGACGCTTATTATTTCCTGGGCAAGGACCTTGAGACCAAACAGAAGGATTACATGAACGCCCTTGTGAATTATAAGAAGGCAACTCAGGAGAACACGCTTTCGGAATTCTATCCGGAAAGCTCCAGAAAGGCAAAGACGCTTGAGAAGTATTTTAACCTGCTTGCCGACATCAAAGGCGATAAAGAACTGAGGATACCCGAGACCAATCCGGAAGTTGAGGCATACAGGGCTTTGTATAATGAAGAAAAGGGTATCGAAGACCTGAACAAGCAGAATAACCAGAACCAGCAGAACACCGGCGACGGGACAGAAGACGGCACGCAGGAAGGAAGGGGCAAGGGAAATCCCGGAGGTTTCAGCAATGCGGGAGCTGTGCATCCGGCAGACTCTGTTGAAGATGTTACAAAGAATCCAAATCCAAACGCAAATCCGGATCCTACGGGAGCATTTAACCCGGGCAATGTATCTCAGGAGAAAGGCGAGGAGATACAAAAGGAAGCAAAAGAGAATGAGAAGGTGCAGGACAGTCTTGGCGCCATTAAGGAAGCAGGGGATGAACTTGAGAAGGCAAATAAGATCTACAATTCATACTATGAGCTTGCAGAGCTTTTCATGTATGATATGAACATGCCCGATTCCGCTGAGCATTATCTTAAGCTTCTGCTCGATATGTATCCCGATGCTGACAAAAAGCCGAAGACACTATTCATGCTCGGCACTTTTTACAAGTCGTTGGGAAAGGAACAACTTTCTGCGGAAGCTTTTGAGCAGATCATCGCGGCGTATCCCGCAACGGTTTATGCAAAGGAGTCCAGGTCACTGCTCAGGAAAAGCGCAGGCACTGACAGCCTGAATGCAGACAGTGACGGAGATCTGCTTACAAGGGCGCTGATAAAGTTCAACAGTGAAAGCTATCCGGAAGCAATTTCCCTGATGAAGGAATACATAGACAAGAATCCCACCGATACACTGTCGGCCAAGGCTCTGCTCGGGATCGGATGGATCTATCAGAACAAGCTTCTCAACAAAGACAGTGCTATTGCCTACTACAATCTTCTTAAGCTGAGATTTCCGGGTTCCGAGTATTATGCAAGCATTGCACCGACACTTGATTTTCTTCTTTCACTCGAACCCAAAACTTCAACAGACAGTCTTGGTGTGAATCAAAGCCTGCCTGACAGCCTTGCGGCGAATCAGAATGTTACGGGAAATACGGAAAGCGGAGAGACCGGCATTGTGGTTGCTCCGAAAGAGGCAGGCACAAAGCTAAGCATCGAAGAGCTTGAGTATCTGCTTATGAAGGGAGAATCTCCGTAGTAACGCTCACCACGCGAACAGCTTTTTGAACACATCAATGACTTTGACAGGATTCGGCAGCATAGCATGCTCAAGGTGCGTGTTGAGCGGCACAGCAGGCACATTAACAGATCCTACTACCTGCACGGGCGCATCAAGGTAAGTAAAGCACTCTCCCGAAATTCTGCCCGCAAGACTCTCCGCAAATGAATTGAGCTTCTGTTCCTCTGTGATCACAACACACTTGCCGTGCTTCTTTACGGATTCATACATTGCCTCCTCATCTAACGGGTTCAGCGTCCTAAGGTCGATCACTTCGATCTGTCCCGGAAACCTCGCGGCGGCGTTAACCGCCCAGTGCACACCCATCCCGTATGTGATCACTGAGATTGACTCGCCGGAATCGATCTTTTCCTTATCTGCCTTCAGGAATGTGCGGGCCTTTCCAAACGGCACAACATAATCTGAAGACGGCTCCGGGCACTTGGCAAGATCGGTACCTGCCACCTTGCTCCAGTAGAGGCCCTTATGCTCAAACATTATGACCGGATTCGGATCGAGGAAAGCAGATTTCAGCAGTCCTTTCATATCGGCCGCATTGCTCGGGTAAGCAACCTTTATTCCGCGAATCGGAAGCACGCTTGATTCGATGCAGTCTGAATGGTACGGCCCGCCGCTTCCGTATGCGCCGCATGGAATTCGTATCACGCATGATACAGGATATTTTCCGTTGGTAAGGTAACATGATTTTGAGATCTCAACAACAAGCTGATTGAAACCTGCCCATGCATAATCTGCAAACTGTATCTCAACAATCGGCTTCACTCCGACTGCGCTCATGCCCACTGTAGAACCAACAATGTAAGCTTCCTGGATGGGAGTATTGAACACGCGGCTGTCTCCGTATTTCTGTGCAAGGGTCGCGGCTTCGCGGAACACTCCGCCGAGCCTCCTGCCCACATCCTGTCCGTAAAAGATAGCGTTCGGATGATCGCGGAGAATTTCGTTCATTGCATGAAGTCCTGCATCCACCATTATTATAGGATCCTTGCCTTCGGGCGTTCTTTCTCCCTTCTCTTCCGTAACAGCAGGAGGTGCAAACTCATGAAGAGTGATTGTGGACGGATCGGGTTCGGGAGCATCCACAGCCTTCCTGAAACTTTCGTCTGCAAGTTCGACAGCATCTTTCTCGATCTTCCTGAGTTCAGCTTCGCTCACTCCGTAACTCAAAAGAACATTCCTAAGCCTTGGAAGCGGATCGCGTGCCAAATGTTCTTCAAGGTCATCGGGACTTCTGTACCATTCCTTTCTTACGCCTGATGTATGATGCCCAAGCAACGGAACCTTTGCATGCACAAGTGCCGGCTTTCTTTTTGTTCTTACGTAGTTCATGATCTCGCCGGTCTTCTCATAGCATTCTTCAAAGTCCGCTCCGTCTATCCTGTATCTCTTCATTCCCTTGAAGCCCGCCGCAAACTCGTATGCATCCATTGCACGCATCTCATCTGCATAGGCCGATATTCCCCAGTTATTGTCCTGCACAAGGTACATTATGGGAAGCTGTTTGAGCACAGCCATCTGGAATGCCTCAGACACTTCGCCCTCGGTTACTGAGCCGTCGCCAAGAGAACATACAACGATCGGCTTCTCACCTTCGGAAAGTAGGTTCGCGGATTCAAGGTACTGGATTCCGTGAGCCATGCCGGTGGCCGGTATTGCCTGCATACCTGTAGCGCTTGACTGATGCGGAATCTTCGGAAATCCTTCGCGCTTCAGAGACGGATGGCCGTAGTATGTTCTTCCTCCGGAGAAAGGATCGTCTCTTCGGGTCAGAAGCTGAAGCATGAGTTCGTAAGGCTGAAGTCCAAGGCCGAGCAGTATTGACTCGTCGCGGTAGTAAAGGTTCAGGTAGTCGCATTCTTTAAGCTGAAACCCCACGGCAAGCTGAATCGCTTCGTGACCGCGTGAAGTTGAATGCACATACCGGCATATCTGCCTGTTCTCGTCATAGATCTCCGCAGTTCTCTTTGTAGTGCACATGAGCGAGAACGCCTTCAGCAGTATGTTCTTGTCTGTCATTTGGATTGGTTAATCGGATGCAATTTAGAAACTAAAGTCATTGATACAATTCAAATGATATTGCTGTTGGGAATGAACAGCTGAGTACGAAGAGCTGAAAAGAAAAAGCCCGGCAATTCTCTGCCGGGCTCATGATCAATCAACCGTTCTGTTCAGAACTGCAGGCTGAATCCTCCGACAGGAAAGAATCCCCAGTGCAGGATCTTTCCGACTTCGTTCTTGTCATCATCCCAGTAGTATTCGCTCACGTTTTCCCTGTTGAGAAGATTCTGGAACTCGATGTAAGTCACAAGGCCGATACCGCTGAAGCTGAAGTTCTTGTCAATCCTGAGGTCAACTCTCATGTAGTCGGGAGTTCTTTCGGAGTTGTACAAAGCCATATCGTAAACTCCCCTTCCGGCCGCAGTGGATGCCGCCTCATCGTAAGGTGTATAAGGCTTGCCTGTGGAAAATTTGTATTTCAGCCCTACGAGCCAGTCGTCTGCAACCTGGTAACCGAGAGTAAGATTAAGCTGATGCGTCTGATCAAATGCCCCGGGCACTTCGCCGCCTTCAAGCGCCTTGAATTTGGAATTCATGTATGAGTAGTTAAGCATACCGTAGATCCCGTTTCCGGAAAGTTTCTTCTGAAGCGAGAGATCGAAACCGCGTACCGTGCCGGTGCCGGCGCTGACTGCGGCTGTCACATAGTTCGGGCCGTATTCAGCTCCTCCGTTTACGAGTATGTAGGTGGGATTATCCGTGCTCACTGCATAGCTGGAATACTGTTTCTCGTAAACTTCCGCAGTTATACGAAGGTCTTCCGAAAGCAGATGGTCAACTCCAAAGACAAAATGATCCGCCCTTATATTATCGAGGTTCTTGTTTGACTCTTCGGTAGCAAGCCAGATGTAAGCAGGATTCTGATGAAAGATTCCGGCCGAGGCATTTATGCTTGTGACGTGAGTAACTTTGTAGCTGATGCCGATGCGCGGAGAAAATGAACCGGGATTTGCAATGTAGTTAAAGTAGTCATACCTCAGCCCCGAGTTTATCACGAGCCTGTCGTCAAAGAGCTTGGTTGTAAGGTTCACATATCCGTTCAGCTTAAATGAGTTGATGAGACTGTTTGTGTTCACTTCAGGGATAACGTATCCCGTTGCGCTTGTATCCTGCTCGCTGTAGAGATCATTGTCTGTTCTTACCAGCTTTCCGCCGAGGCCCGCGTCAACGCTGAAGTAATCCGAGAGGTTTTTACTCAGGTCGGATTTCAGTGTGACCTCTGATTCTACATAATCGTTTTTGTATGTCTCCGCTGTATTTGTTTCATTGTACTGAGTGGTGTTTCCGTCAGTAACAACTCCGGAGATGACATTTCTGATAAATCCGTTCTTTATCAGGTAAGTGTGATTCAGTCCGGCAGTATAGAATTGCCTGTCAACCATGGCATTCTCAAAGGGATTGGCTGTTTCATCATCTTCATCCCTTGCGCCAAACTCGATCTTGTCGGTAGCCCAGAATCCAAGCAGGCTGATGCTGTTCCTTTCGTTAAGGATGAAGTT
>CAZTQR010000111.1:0-6898 GCA_964615795.1 uncultured Ignavibacteriaceae bacterium | reverse complement strand
AGTTCGAATGTCCCGGAGATCTGCTGTATCCAGTTAAGCCCCGAGTTCGTTGTCCGTGCAATGAATCCGCCGTCACCTGTGACCCAACCGGTTGCGCTGTTGCTGAAGAAGACAGAGTAAAGCGTATTTCCCGTGCCGCTTGACTGGCTCTGCCAGGTTGTCCCGCCGTTTGTTGTCCTGAGTATCACACCGCCGCTTCCTGAAGTCCATCCGTTTTGATGATCCGTAAAGTGCACATACCACAGCGGAATTCCTGTGCCTGTGTTCTGAGGATTCCATACAGCACCGCCGTCGGTTGTCTTAAGCATTGTTCCCCCGTTGCCGCAAGCCCAACCGGTGTTCTGATCAGTGAAGAACAGCGCCCAAAGCACATTGCCGGTTCCGCTGTTCAGGTTAGTCCAGTTGATCCCGCCGTTTGTTGATCTCATCAGAAGCCCTCCCGCACCGCTGATCCAGCCCGTGCTTTCATTCACAAAATAGATCTCGGTCAGTGTGGAGCCCGTGCCGGTATTTATGTTTTGCCATGCCTGAGCATTGGCATTGCCTGTACTTAACAGCATGGAGATCATAACAGTAACAGGGATCAGATACGGTGAATGTATCATCATGGGAAATATTTGATTGGAAAGTTGAGTTACAGAAACTGACTGAGTTGAAAGTGATTCCATTCTGTTGAGTCAATTCCATCAAAGCATGATCGGCTAAACTCAGCGAAGAAAATTCAAAGATTCTGCAAACTGAATCCAAAAGACAATTCTCCGATGAACTGCTCACAGCGCAAGTATCTTCGTTACTATATCAATCGCTTCATCTTTGCTTTTGCCCTTCAGACCGGTGGAAATTTCCCGGAGTTCATTGCCGTAAAGCGATTCCGACATCCTGATCTCTTCTTTGAGGTCATATACCGGTTTCTTCATCAGTTTCAGTCTGTGATCATCTCTCAAAACAAGAAAGACCGCCATGCACACTGCAGACTTCCTATGCTCGCCGGCAAGCCTGAAAGCCCGCGCAAGTCCTGATATGTTGCACAAATGAAAGAACTCAATTCCGTTTTCAAGAGACAGCCTGATCGACGCAGAAAAATTGCCCGCCGATGCCGAGTACTTCTCCATCATCAGTTGAACTGTGCCGATGTAGTATCTTGCCGGTATTATGTGCGCATTGAATCCGTACTCGGAAGAAATCCTGATGCCGTCGTTAAGGTATGACAGCGCCTTAGCATAGATGCCCTGATATGTATATATGCTTCCGAGGTTGATCTTGTTTGCGGCTTCGAGATAGCGGGAACCCACCAGTTCGCAAATCGCGAGGCTTTCGTTAATGCACTTTACAGCCTCATCATACCTGCCTTCGTTCATATGAACGGAACTCAGGCTTGTGAGCACAAGCGCCACCCTGTAGGTCTCACCGCGCTTTCTATAAATGTCAAGCGCTTCAAGCTTGTACTTCAGTGCATTATCCCTGTCTCCCAAAGCACCGAGCGTGAATGAAAGGTTGTATCTCGTATTCGCAACCTCTACGTCAGTACCCATTTCTTCAAACAGCCTGATCGCTTCTTCAAAATTAGCTTCCGCTTCTTTCATAGAACCGGTATCCATATTCAGCACAACCCCTTTCATGTTCAGTGTCTTTGCAATACCCTCCTTGTTATCTGCACGGCGGAAATAGTCATGGCTTACATTGGCTTTTTTTTCCGCTTCCTGAACATTACCCGATTCATAATCCATCAGAGCAAGCGTGTAGTATAAGTTTCCGGTCTCATCGTTGTTCAGCTCGCTTTTCCTTTCGAGCAATTGGTTGCAGAATTCTCTGGCTTCCAAATGCCTTCCTTTTAACTGCCACAGGTCAGTCATGCTTTGAGTGATCCTGCATGCCGTGCCGAGATCTTCACTGCAGGCGAACTTAAGCGCAAGCCTGATGTTTTCCTTGTCGGCATCCGCAATCGTTATCCACTCATTTTGTGTCATGCCGTTGTTTCGCCATTCCCATTGCATTGAAAGATGCTCAAAGTACCTAAGATGCTTTCTTCTTAAATCCTCGCCGGCCTTTGAAACCATACCTGCATACTGCCTGATCGTTTCAAGCATGTAGAATCTCTTTCCTTCAGACATATCTTTTGTATTGACGAGAGACTTGTCAACGAGGTTTGTCATAAGGTCAAGCACTTCGTATTCATCGAGCTCCTCATCGGGGCAAACAGCTTCCGCCGCTTCCAGTGTCCATCCGCCGGAAAAGACCGAAAGTCTTGCAAACAGAAGTTTCTCCTTTTCATCGAGAAGATCATAGCTCCAGTCTATCATCGCTCTCAGAGTCTGCTGTCTCGGTAGGGCTGTTCTGTTTCCGCCGGTGAGAAGCTTGAACCTGTCATCGAGCTTCTTCAGGATCATTTCAGGCGACAGCACCTTCAGCCTCACTGCCGCAAGTTCAATTGCAAGGGGAATTCCGTCGAGCTTGATGCAAATATCCTTTATGTGTTCAGCATTGCCTTTGTTGATCCTGAATGCCGAATTGACCGCAAGCGCTCTCTCAATGAACAGTCTGACAGACTCGAATCTTGAAAGTTCTTCCGGCTCATATTCAATACATGACTCGGGTTGCTGCAGTGAACTCAGCACGAAGACTGTCTCACCGCTGCACTGAAGCGCTTCCCTGCTTGTTGCAATGATCTTCACACTTGCCGATCTCCGCAGGATCTTCTCGGCGGCCTGAGAAACATCTTTGATTAAGTGTTCACAGTTATCAATGATGAGAAGCGCATTCTTATCTTTGAGATATTCGAGCACGGCATCTTCGGCATTCTTTCCCTGCATTTCGATTATTCCAAGCACGCCCGCAATATCATCAAAGAGAAGAGCGGGATCATTGAGTGATGCAAGTTCGATCAGCCATACCCCATTCGGGAACGAATCGATCGAGTCTGCCGCCAGCTGAAGCGCGATCCTCGACTTCCCCGTACCGCCAGGGCCTATGACCGAAACCAATCTCTCATTTGTCAGCGCATCCTTCAGTTGCCCCAGCTCCTGCAACCTTCCAACAAAGCTTGTGAGCTGTACCGGCAGGTTGTTAGGGGTTTCATCAAGCGTGAATATGGGTGGAAAGTCCGTTCTGAGGAACTCCGTTTCTGCCTGGAAAAGGACCACCGGCTCAATAAGGTCCTTGAGCCTCCGCTTGCCGAAGCTCCGGAGAGTAATGAGTTTTCCTTCCTTGCTTTTTTCGTGGAATGGGAATGCGGTGTATTCTTCATTGTATTCCGGATAGGACCTGACGGCATCTTCAGAGACTAGGATCTGTCCGCCGTGCGCGGCAGACATTATTCTGTTGGTTCTTGCAAGCGTGAGATATCCCATATATTCGTGCCCGTTCCATTCCGCGTATCCTGCATGTATTCCCATTCTCACTTTCATCTTAGCGCCGCCCCAGTCCTCTGCTTCGAGTTCCATCTGCGCCGTTACTGCAGCATTCAGGGCTTCTTCAACTCTGCTGAAAGAACTGCAGAATGCATCGCCTATGGTCTTGAATGTATGGCCGCCATTGTCTTTCAGCGCCTGTTCAAGTATTGAGTGGTGCTTTGCGATCAATTCACTGTGACTTTCCCTGAAGGTCTGTGCAAGCATGGTACTGCCTTCAATATCAGTAAAGAGAAAGGTCACATTGCCCGAAGGAGGATTCTTCATGCCTGTATAGTATTTCCCGCAGGAATTTGATTCAATGCCATTTGGAATGATTAGTGGCTGTGATCAGATACTTCCATAATTGGCAGAGCACAACTCCTGAATTTGCCCGGTCTCTAACTTCACCATGGCATGCTGAATAGCAGATTCTGCCTCACTTTCACCCAAAGCATTGCATAGTATTGACTTCAGCTCACTGAGTTTCTGGTCTGCAAATTCGATCATATGGCTGCCTGTTTCATTCGCTTCATAGAGAGCTGCGCCGATCAGTTTACACGAAAGTTGATGATCGCCTCTCTTGCACGCAATATCTGCAAGTCCGCAAAGAGCTGTAACCGCCGTCTTGGTGTCAGTACTTCCCTTTTCACCCGCAAAAACTTTTGCGTAATGCAACTGTGCTCTTTCCTGATCACCGGCCTTCTGATACAGATCTCCGAGACATACATTGACGTGATCTTCTCCAAGTCTGAATCCGGTCTCTTCCGCAAGCTTCAGACACTCGTTGTACTTTTCGAGTGCTGATTCAATTCTGTTTTGCCTGAAGTCAATCTGCCCCATGTTAACAAGCGAGATAATCAGTCCGTGTTTGTTCCCGGTCTTCAGATCCAGCTCCATGCTCCTTCCGAAGAATTCAAATGCTTTCTGCTGTTCACCTTTCGATTCGGCAACTTCTGCAATGTTGTTATACAGTATTCCGAGGTAGTTGTCATCTTTCATTTCTTCGGCAATTGACAAAGCTTCCTCATAATACTTCATTGCTTCATCGTAATTGCCAAGATGATTGCAAAGCAGTCCAAGCGAATTCAGTGAAGAACATATACTGATAGGCGATCCGAAAATCCTTTTCATCTCAAGGCTTTGTATCAGGTAAGTCCGGCTGTCATCGAAATTTCCCAGATCATAGTGCGTCAGCCCAACCAGATTCAGTGCCTGAGAGAGCCCTGCCGGATTGTCGAGTGTTTTGTAAATTTCAATAGCCTCATTCAGAAAGCCCATTGCCTTTTCATTCGCTCCGAGTATTGAATGCACTATTCCGGCAAGCTTAAGTGAATCTGCAAGTGTTTCCGGCTTAAGTACTTCCCTTCCTGCAAGAAGCTTGTCGAGCCATGCTGAAGCTTCAAGCGTGTGGCCGCGCATCTCCCAGAATTTACCGAGTGAACAGGCAAGCCTGTTGCCTTCTTCGAACATACTGTTGTCAGCAGACCACTTAAGCGCGGCTTGTATGTTCGGGTATTCTGCTTCGATTGCCGCGAGTCTTTGTCCTGTCCTTGGCCCTGTGTAATCACCGATGCCTTCTTCACAGAATTTCAGAAAGTGCTCCAGGTGAATTCTGCAGACTATTTCATCTTCACCGGTTTCTCTGAGCTTCTCTCTTCCGTATTGCCTGATCGTTTCCAGCATACCGAACCTCTGCTTCGATTCCGAGAAATACACAATGGATTTTTCGGTAAGATTCTCGCAGATGTTGAGCACGTCATTGGAGCTGATGATTCCGTCCGTACAAACCGCTTCGGCATCTTCAAGCTTCCATCCGCCGTAAAATACGGAAAGCCTCCTCCACATTATCTTCTCTTCTTCATTAAGAAGGTCATGGCTCCAGTCTATCATTGCGCGGAGTGTCTTCTGCCTCGGCAATGCAGTCCTGTTCCCCCCTTTGAGAAGATTGAACCTGTCCCCGAGCCGCTTTCTGATTTCTGCCAATGGGAGAAGCTTTGTTCTCGCGGCGGCAAGCTCTATTGCCAGCGGTATCCCGTCTAGCTGAAAGCAGATCTCCGAAAGGTCACTGGCATTGCTTTCGGTTATTCTGAACGCGGGATTGACGCTTAGTGCACGCTCAATGAACAGTCTGACAGCTTCATAACCTGCAAGTTCCGCGGGCGTAGGTTTCTCACCCGGTCCGGGATGGCGGAGCGACGAGATCTTGAAAACATGCTCACCGGAGCATCTGAGAGATTCCCTGCTGGTTCCGAGTACTTTCACCCTTTCCGCTCCTTTAAGTATATCTTCAACTGCCGGGGACACAGTTTCTATTATGTGCTCGCAGTTGTCGAAGATAATAAGAGCTTCCTTGTTCCTTAAGAACTGAACAAGTGCTTCCTGCGGAGACTTTCCGTAATCATCGGCCACACCGAGAGCAGAAAGCAATGTTTCACCAAAAAGCTCCGGTTCCGAGATCGGGGCGAGGTCAATGAGCCACACACCGTTTGGAAAATCATCTATCACTTCAGCGGCCGCCTGAAGTGCCAACCTGGTTTTGCCTGTGCCTCCGGGACCAAGGAGAGTTAATAGCCTTTTTTCGCCTATCAACTGCCTCAGTTCTTCAAGTTCTCTTGATCTGCCTATGAAGCTTGTGAGCTGTATCGGCAGGTTGTTCGGATTCAGGTCCAGTGTCTTCAGCGGAGGGAACTCTTTTTCTAAGCCATTGGCAGTTATCTGAAAAAGCGTGACCGGCTCCACAAGGTCCTTAAGCCTGCACACACCCAGCCGCCTGTAGCCGATTCCGGAATCGGATCCGTTGCCATCACTCTCGCCCCGGACCCTGTTTCCTTCATCACTCCCGAGCGCATCGGCGGAGATAACTACCTGGCCCCCGTTTGCGGCAGACATGATCCTGTTTGTCCTTGCGAGAGTCAGATATCCCATATAGTCACTTCCGTTCCATTCCGCAAAACCTGAGTGTATTCCCATTCTTACTCTCACCGCGGCCGGCCCCCAATCCTGTCTGCGCATCTCCTGTTGTGCGCACACTGCTGCATTCACTGCCCCTGCGAGAGTGCTGAAAGCGCAACAGAAGGCGTCGCCTACAATTTTGAATACATGTCCGCCGGTTGACTCAAACGACCTTCTCAGGATTGTGTTGTGCAGATCGAGCAGATCATTAAGGCTGTCGCTGTGCTCCTGTGCAAGCTTGGTACTGCCTTCTATATCAGTGAACAGGAAATACACATTTCCGCCGGGAGGGGTTGTCATTTAGGAATGTATTATGAATGAACTTACTGACATTCTTTGCAGATGTGAATTTAACTGTTTATTTAATGCGTAACCAATCATGAAGAAATGCGATCCGCGCTTGTTCGCTTCTGATTCATTGCCGCGCGACTCATTGGCTCAACATCTAAACATATTAATACTTAAGTGAATAAGCAATTAAGGATTCATTAAGTGGAAGCTTATGTAATGACTCGATAGAAATGTCATGAACTGGACTCGATAGAAATGTCAGTATA
>CAZTQR010000110.1:0-6936 GCA_964615795.1 uncultured Ignavibacteriaceae bacterium | reverse complement strand
CAAAAAGGTGTTTCGCCGATTGTGATCGAAAGAGGCGAAGGTGTTTACATCTATGACATTGACGGGAAGAGATACATTGATTTTTCTTCTCAGCTTGTTTGCGTTAACATCGGACACGGCCATCCGAAGGTTGCTGAAGCGGTTGCAGGACAAATGAAAGAAGTCAGTTATGTATTTCCCGGAATGACTACACGGGCAAGAGCCGAACTCGGTAAGAAGCTTGCAGACATTTCACCGGGAAGCCTTAACAGGGCATTCTTCACACTCGGCGGTGCGGAAGCGGTTGAGAATGCGATAAAGCTTGCGAGGCTTTATACCGGGAGACATAAGATAGTTACGCTTTATCAGTCATATCACGGCGCAACTTATGCAACATTTTCCGCAGGAGGAGATCCCCGGAAGCTTGCATTAGATTCACAGCAGGCGCCGAATTTCGTTCATGCAGAGAATCCGTACTTTTACAGATGCCCGTGGAAGAGCAAGACTCCTGAAGAATGTACGGAGAATGCATTGGCGCATTTGGAAAGAGTGGTGCAGTATGAGGGCCCGGGAAATATTGCTGCGATCATGCTTGAAGGAGAGTCAGGGTCATCAGGCTGCATAAAATTTACACCGGGTTACTGGAAGGGAGTGAAAGAGATTGCCGACCGTTACGGAATACTGACAATTGACGACGAAGTGATGAGCGGATTCGGAAGGACCGGAAAGTGGTTTGCCATCGAGCATCACGGAGTTGAGCCCGACATAATGTGCATGGCAAAAGGAATCACGTCGGCATATCTTCCGCTCGGCGGAGTGATGGTTAAGGAAGAGATCGCGCAGATGTTTGATGATAAGCCGATGCCTCTCGGACTTACATATTCATCTCATCCGGTAACACTTGCTGCTGCAAACGCTGTGCTTGACATATACGAAGAGGAGAATCTGATTGAGAACGCCGCTGAGATGGGCAGATATCTCGGGAAGAAAATGTGTGAGCTCATGGGAAGGCACCCCTCCATCGGCGATTTCAGAAACACCGGCCTGCTGGGCGCGATCGAACTTGTGAAGAACAGGGAAACAAAAGAGCCGATGGTCAGATGGAACGCTCCGCCTTCAGAAATGGGCGTGATGAATAAGGTCATGGCAAAGCTTGCTGAACTTGGAATGTACACAATGGGCAGGTGGAATCTCATCTTCACGGCTCCCCCGCTTTGCGTTACTAAGGAACAGATAGATGAAGGTACTGAGATAATTTCAAAGGCGCTGGAGATCGCCGATGAGGAAACCAAATAGCACGCAGATCATGTCGGTACTTATAAAGAATGGAAGAGTCGTAACACCTTCGGAAGATTTTGCCGGAGATATCTTTGTCGAAAATGAAACGATCACTCTTGTTGGCAAAGATCTTAAAGTGAACGCAGATGCAGAGATAGACGCAACCGGCAAAATTGTTATGCCGGGAGGAATAGATCCTCACGTACATCTCGACATGCCCTTCATGGGAACTTTTTCGAGCGACAATTATGAAACCGGCACAGCCGCGGCGCTTTTCGGCGGCACCACGATGGTGATCGACTTTGTGCTTCAGACTCAGGGTAAGCCGCTTCATTCTGCACTTGAAGAATGGAGAGGAAGGTCTGACGGCAATGCTTATTGCGATTATTCATTCCACATGGCTGTCACTGATTTCAATGAGAATACGAGAAAGGAAATCAGGCCGCTTGTTCTGAATGAGGGGATAACATCTTTCAAAACATTCATGGCTTACAAAGGCGCACTGATGATTGACGACAGGCAGATGATAGGACTCATGAAGGAAGTGAAGGAGAACAATGCTATTGTAACTGTTCACGCCACTAACGGCGATATGATAGATTATCTGATCGCGGAACACCGCAGTCAGGGAAAGCTCGCGCCTTTATATCATTATCTTTCACAGCCGGAGATCACCGAAGCCGAAGCCGCCGGGAGATTTGTAGATATGGCTTATCACACCGGCGTGAGATCCTATATTGTTCATCTCACATGCGAAGGCGCGTTGAATCAGGTTCGCAGAGCTGCGTTAAGGGATCAGAAAGTGCATGTTGAGACCTGCATACAATATCTTCTGCTTGATGCTTCCCTGTATGAGAACGAGAGCGAAGGCGCAAAATGGGTGATGAGCCCGCCGTTAAGGCAAAAGAAGGATCAGCAGGCACTTTGGGGCGGCATCGGGCAGGGAACTGTTGAAGTGGTTGCTACTGATCATTGCCCGTTCCTCTGGGAGCAGAAGCTCTTGGGCAAAAGTGATTTTTCTAAGATCCCCAACGGGCATCCTGCCATCGAGAACAGAATGGAACTGCTTTTTTCCGAGGGTGTTGCAAAAGGCAGAATGAGCGTGAACAAATTTGTAGAAGTCACTTCAACAAATCCGGCAAAGATATTCGGAATGTTTCCGAAGAAAGGCAGTCTGGGAATCGGCTCTGACGCTGACATTGTCATAATTGATCCTGAAGCGAGGCACACTGTGTCGGCAAAGACTCATCACATGAATGTGGACTATTCCGCATACGAAGGATGGGAAGTGACGGGAAAAGTTACAACCGTGCTCAGCCGCGGAAAGATTGCCGTTAAAGACGGAGAGCTGAAAGTAACGAAGGGTCATGGTAATTACGTGAAGAGATCATTGAGCTGATCTGTACCTGCAAAGTTCTTATTACAGTCCTTTCAGAATTCAGCAGCCGCCTAATGCTCTCTTGGATTCCTTTTTCTCCGGAAAGGATCTCTTGCTGTTGTTTTTAATTATTTCAGGTATTACGCTGCTGGCTTTCTGTCTGAACCTGTAGGTGTCAGAGTCAAAGCGCGAAAGTTCTCCTTCCGGCATTTTGAAATTCAGTATCTTCTCTTCAAAACCCTTCAGTCCTTCAGACAAGATATAGACATTTTCGTAATCAAGTTCATTTGCAATATACCCGGCCTTAATTTCTGCCTTCTCGTCATCTGCAACAATCACATAGGTAGCGTTTTTCTTTGCAAATAACTTTGATGCATCCTTGCTGAACATTCCTTCAGGTGTCATGCTTACGGAGTTCGGAAAGCCCTTCTCCTTTGATAGTTCAGGCGGACGGAGATCAACCACATAAAGATCAGATTCTTCATCCATTATCCTGAATGCAAATTCATCTATACTCATTGCCTTTGGGGAAAATGTACTCAGGCTCGTTTCATCTTCCGACCTGCCGAGAATATCTGACTGCCTTTCGGGCATCATGAAAGATGTAAAGCTGATGAGTATTGCTGCCAGTCCAAGCCCGTAATAAAATTTTATAGGCATGGTGGAAGCGTTCGGTACTCCGTTAACTCTTCTTTCCACTATTGCTGCGACAACAAATGCGCCTACCGCCATAATTGTCATAAGCACTGCAAACGCTGCCTGCGAAATTCCCATTGTCTCGAACATGTGCGGAAATCCCCAGAATCCTGATTTGTAGTGGGCTTCAAGCCAGGGATATCCTTCCGCAAAGAGAAGAACACCAAGGAATGAACCTGCAATAAATATCATTGCATCTATCTTCCCTGTTGCCGCCGCGCATACACTTGTGCCGGGACAGAACCCGCCGATCACAAATCCAAGCCCCATAATCAATCCTCCGGTAATAGCTGACCAAATGTAAGTGGGGTTTATGTAAATGAGATTCAGATCCAGTATTCCAAAATGCCCGAATGCAATCACCCCTATCATCGCTGTAATTCCGGCCGTAAAAAAGACTCTCAGAACTGTAAAGTCATAACCGTAGAAAAGTCCGACAAGCTTCCTGGATGTGGAGAATCCCGCCTGTTCAAGTATGAAGCCGAACGCAATCCCGATAAGAAGGGCCACCACCAGGTTCAGTTCGTTACCGATGATATCAGGAACTAAAGGTCCCATCTCTTCTGCTCCTCTGCTATTTGGTTATCCAAAGCTTTCTGAAAAAAAAGGCAAATGCATAAGCTCCTCCGAAAATGGCCAGCATAGTGATAATGCCTCCTGTGGAGAGGACTGCCATACCGCTGAGAGCCGATCCGCTTGTACAACCCCTCCCAAGCTGAGAGCCCAGTCCGAACAGGGCTCCTCCGATCAGTGCGGCTGCTTTTCTTGTATTGGAAGTGATTCCGGGAGAATGCTCAAGCTTTAGCTTCACACGGTCAGAAATAAGCGCCGAGACAAATGCACCGATGATGACACCGATCACTTCAAATACAAGCCAGCTCTTCAGTGGGTTTTCCTTATGCTCATCAAAGTACTCAAGATAATAATGCGTCTCGCCGGCATGAGCAGGAAAGACGGAACTGACGGCTGAAATCACCCCGCTCTTGAAAGCTCCGCTTGCACCAAGCCCTCTTCCGGTTATAAAAATAGTTACGAGCAGAAGGAGTCCCAAAAAGAATCCTGCAAGGTAAGGATTCATAAAATTTTCTTTCTTCATGACGTTTGATTAGATTTTCTCATAAACATTGCCTGCACTTTCGCCCGTACCGGATTCATCTTCGGTCACTTCGATCTCCTCATATCCGGTCAGCATTGCTTTCAGATTTGATGTAACGGTTGCGCCGGTTGTAATGAGGTAAACATGAGCTATGATGAACGCTATCAGTGCATATGCACCGGCGGTATGCAATATCGCAATCGGCTCAAGCGACTCGATTCTGATACCCTCAATACTGTCCTTGTGAGGATACCTGTAGAACATGTAAAATATTCCTGACAAGACCATTACAGGAACTACGAGAATCTTCAAAGCAAAATACACCAGTTTCTGCAAAGGGTTTAGCTTGCTGAGCACTGTCTTTCTTGTAGGATGCGGAACATTCCTGAAGATGCCGAAGAGATAGTAATTGACTTGCGGCACAATGTTCTTCACGGTTGGTATGTATTGCTTCCACTCACCCGTAGTGAAGTGCCAGAATATTGTAAACACAATCAGCACGATGAATGCATAGGCGGAAATGCTGTGATAGGTTACGGCATTCTCATATCCAAAAAATTTCAATGAGCCGTGTATCTCAAATCCCGTTGCGGCAAGAAAAAAGATCAGGAGCGCCTGTGTCCAGTGCCAGAATCTCTCAAATGCTTTGTAAATGTAAACTGTCTTTTTCAACTTTTCCCGTCCCTTTTTCTTTTCGACGATACTGCAACCCGAAATGCTCCGTGTACAGCGATTCCCGCCATAGAAAGTATGATTATGCCGATACCTGTGTTGTCAACAAGCTTGGAATAATCCCTCCCCGGCAAATAGAAATCTTTGACTTCACTCAGGCGGCTGTTATTTCTTGTATGACAGTCTTCACATTTCAATGTTTCCTCCTTCGGAGACACCATGTGATTGACGGGCCAGTACATGATTGTTTTCGTAAACGAAACATCACCGCTGAACGGAAGACCGACATCCTTCATTCCTATCTCAGATGCGATTTTCCAGTCGAAGTCTTTCCAGAATGCTCCTTCTCCCTTTTTGTCAGCAAATAGTTTCGGCTGTATCAGCATGCCGGTGATCTTGTCATATGGCTGAACGGCCCTGTGAACTTTAACGGGAATGATCTTGGATTTCCGGTCATTGTACGAACCGTTTAGAGGATTGAGTTCGAGAGGCATTGATCGCTCACTGATGGTATCTCCAAGAAGGTAATGCCCGGCCGTCCCGTTGAACCATACATACTCCGGTTTCAGATTTCTTCCCCATTCAAATGAACCTTTGGTTGAGAGGTATGTGTGATTCCCAAATTCATCATCTTCGGAAATTGGCATGCCGTTTTCAAGTCGTCCTGCCGCAGACCAGTCCCATGAGATCTTGGTGGAATTGGCTTTGGCATAAACCGGAATGTGGCAGGTCTGGCAGGCCACTTTTGCGGAGTGCTCATTCAGAACATTTTTTTCATGAGGTACTTCTCCATGGCACCGCTCGCATGTTGAACGGTTTCTGTTCATGGAGGAAAGTGAGTAGATCTTACCCAGCATTTTGTGGTCTTCAGTCACATGGCAATCCGTGCATAAGAGATTTGCACCGTCGGATGCCATGTGGACGTCTATGTTACGGTCCGGATCGAACATTGCCTTATCCAGGTCGCCGTGCTTAACATTGTTTCCCCCGCCGCCGAAGAAATGGCAGACACCGCAGTTTGATCTCGTAGGTTTGCCGACGTTCATGGCAATGTTTCTGAGGTCAACACCAGGATCGGGAAGTCCGCTCATTTCAGATCCCTTTATGTAAGAATCCGTATTGTCATGGCAAACAAGGCAGTCAATGTTGGTTGAATCCGTGTATCCGTTCATCCTATCAGTCACGCCATATCCGATGTGGCACTTTGCACAGCTCTTTTCATTTCCTTCGACACCGATGCAGAAGTTGTTAATAGCATTCTTCTTTCCTATATACTTGATACCACGGCCCTGCACATACTCTTCTCTTTCCCAGTTCCAGTGGTTTGATGCCATCACTTCTTTATGAGCTTCTGTATGGCAACCGGAGCAGACGGCTGTAACTTCCTGTGGTGTTGCAAATTCCCTGTTGAGTTGGTCCAGCTTTGAATGATCTGTTGTTGCTGTAGGCCTCTTGCTGATCTTTCCTTTCAGATTTGCAAGAGCTTCATTATTTCTTTCGGTAGGCTTTACAAAGTAAACAGTTGTGAGAATCGCTCCCATCAGGAGCAGAAGAAGTAATATGATCTTTCTCATTTCGTAATGTCAAATTGTCCGTGCCGGATCTTGCAGCAAATTTCTGAATTTGAAATCCGCCACTACCGGACACAAATCATTTATCAAGCTAACTCAATAATCATACAGTTAAAAGCCACTTTTTAACGCACAGCGGTATCTGTTGTTATAATTGTTTCTGTTCTTGTTTTGAATTTGCGAAACTCTTTGAATGAAGTTTGACAAAGTTTCACTTCACCAGCGCCATTCTGCTCTTCACCGTCCTGCTTCCCGTATTCAGTACG
>CAZTQR010000109.1:0-7014 GCA_964615795.1 uncultured Ignavibacteriaceae bacterium | reverse complement strand
GAAAAGTGTTTAATATCGATTTGTTTTCAAAACTTTTTCTTCTTTATGAAAACGTTTTGGACACCATTGGTGCCTGCATCAGGATTCTCTCGGACGTTTCCGGAATTCAACATAACTGCAAAAGATCTTTTTGAATTAACTTTCGAATGCTCAGGTGTTAGATTTGTTCAGTTAGTTTTGCATCATCCTTCCCTGACTTTTCTATATGCAGACACATTTTTTGGCCTGCCTGTTCTTTAACTTTCAAATCTAAAATGAGATATGAAAACTATGATCATGCTTTCGTTCGTACTTTTGATTTGCGGTGATCTTCACTCACAAGGAATTCAACCGTCTTCAGGAATTTCGATTGACGAATATGTTCACACCCTTCATTCCTCTGGAACATACACTAACATCAGCTTGTCAGATCCGTCGGAGATCAAATCAACAGTCCGCATCAGAACACAGACCGTACCGTCAGATTCAGTAACATTTCTGTTTCCTATTTCTTTGAACAAAGAACTTCGTGCTGAATGCCGCAATGACCTGATAATGTTCACGGGAGAATCCGCCGGCTTTTGGCAGAATGTATCACAAGGTCGAACAGTTTTCATCCGTAACACTGCTCACATAATCTGCAGTGAAGTCGCTTCTTCATGCCTGCATACGAATCCTGACGGAAAGTCAATCAAAGAGATCTTCAGCTCTGATATTCCGTCAGAGAAATCTCCCGTACTTGCGGGTTTACTTTCACTGTTCCTTCCCGGAACAGGCCAGGCATATAACGGCCAGTGGATCAAGGCGGGAATTCAATGGACTCTTCTTGCGGGAAGTCTCTACATGGCAGTTGCCGATGTTAATTTCGAATCCGACGGTGAGCCGTTGCCGCCTTTATCAATTGCAGGAATTGCGGTCGGCGGGGCAACGTGGCTGTGGTCTGTCATTGACGCGCCTGTTTCCGCAAATCATATAAACAAGGAAAGGATCCGTGCTTTGAAGAAGCACAACTTGTCTGGAGGTATCGGGATCACGGTCTCTTTTTAGAAAGTACCCGGGCATATTCTTTAAGTTCTCATTCGTACCGGATGCAGAAATGGAAGTGACAGTTGAATAGTGAGCTCATCTGAGCGGAGACATTTCTTTCCTTTACACTTCTCACACCCGATGTGCTATTCCGATATACCTGCACTCCCGCGCTCAGCCATTTCCGGTCTCATTCCTGCAAATACAATTCCTGTCTGTCAGTGCCGAAGGTTTGACAATATTATGACACTTCTAACTTCAGGAGGTTATAGTTTACATTAAAACAGAGGATGAAGAAATGAAGAGCAGATACAGAACAGCAGCTGAGTTTATTTTTGTGATCCATCTGGCAATTTATCTGACCGGATGCAGGACAATCGAAAGCTACAGGCCTTATGATCCTGATCTGGATTCGGATGCTCTGGCAAATGCCGAATCAGTCACGCTGAAGGACGGGGAAGTTATAATCACGGATGAGAACAGCAATTTGAAAATAGTAGAGGATGTGAAGTCCGGCAAGGCCCTCAGCTTCCAGTACTTTGACACTTTATGGAACAACTCTCATACAAACTTTACCGTGACAACAACAGCAGATACAGTCTCATTTGATAAGATTAGCGAAATCAGGATCAATATGGCAAACACGGGTGGAACAGTAGCTATGATTATGGGGGGGATACTTCTCGTTTCATTTGTTGTATTAGCCATTGTCGCGTCACAAATGGATTTTAGTTTCGGTAACAGTCACGGCGGATGGTAGCCGGTAAAGATGCATCCGGAAAAAGATATTGAGTTGTTGTCTCCTTTGTCAATTGCTGGAAATGAATTCGGCGGTGCAACGTGGCTATGGTTTGTAATTGACGCAGCTGTTTTCGTAAATCATATTGATATTGTTTTGTGCAGAAACAATATCGGAAAATATTCGTCAACAGGTAAAAATCTGAAAAATCCTGTGACTCTCAGAATCAGCGGACTTTCAAAAACCTATCCCAACGGTGTCAGGGCTTTGGACAACTTAACTCTGGACATTGCGCACGGTATGTTTGGCCTGCTTGGACCCAATGGAGCCGGCAAATCCACTCTCATGCGTACCCTTGCAACCCTTCAAAGCCCGGACAGCGGACAAATTCAGTTTGAAGATATTGATGTGATCGGGAATCCGGGCGAACTCCGGAAAGTCCTGGGTTATTTACCGCAGGAGTTCGGTGTATATCCCGGAATGTCAGCAATGGAACTGCTGGACTATCTTGCAGTTCTCAAAGGAATTACTTCAAAGCGGGACCGGACGGAGGTGATCAGTCAGGTTCTGGAGATCACTAACCTTAAGGATGTCCGTCATAAATATGTCCATGATTATTCGGGTGGAATGAAGCAACGCTTCGGGATTGCTCAACTGCTGTTGAATGATCCGAAATTGATCATAGTAGATGAACCCACTGCCGGACTGGACCCTGTTGAACGTAAGCGCTTTCTTAACTTACTGAGAGAGACCGCCAGGACAAGGATCATCATATTCTCAACGCACATTGTTGATGACATCAAGGATCTGTGTAATGATATGGCCATCATGTACGGAGGAAGGTTACTGAAGAAGATTGAACCTGCAGAGGCAATTATTGAGATAGAGGGTACTATCTGGACCGCTGACATCAGCAGAGAATCAGTTGAAAAACTAATGCAAGATCATATGGTTCTTTCCTCAAAGTACAATCATGACAACTCCGTTAATGTGCGCATCTGTGCGAAGTCACAGCCCGCAGCAAACTTCAGTTCCGCAAAGCCGGAGCTTGAAGATGTTTACTTCATTGCTCTGAATAACCACGGATCAGCATAGGGCAGATGTTTGCTGATATCTTAAATTTTGAGTTGCGATACTGGCTTAAGAGCCGGTCATTCTATTTTTATCTTTCAGTATTTTTTCTGATTGCATTGCTGAGCATGGCGGCCGCATCAGGCGCGCTTGAAGAAGGTTCTTCATCACTTAACAGCATAGCTAATTCTCCGCTGAGCATATATCGCTTTGCTAATCTGTTCAACAAGATTCTCCTGTTTCTGCTTCCCGCATTTGCAGGTGCATCATTGTACAGGGATTTCAAGAGTAATTTCCACAGCATACTTTACTCTTATCCGTTTTCCCGAGTCAGTTATCTCACGGGAAAATTCACAGGCAGTTTCATAGTGATCTGTATGATAGCATTCTCCGCAGTTCTTGGATTGGCGCTCGGTACCTTTGTACCTGCTGCTGGTTCTGTCAGATTGCTTTCATTCGATCCGATCCCATATTTACAGGTGTACTTAATTTTTCTGGTTCCCAATCTGCTGATATTCGGAGTTATAACATTCTCAGCTGTGTTCCTCACGAGGAATATCTATGCGGGATTCATTTCCGTGATACTTTTGATTCTTATGAAGGAAGTTTTCATCCGGCTTGCAGGTCCGGAGGGCATTGCGGCATTGTTGGCGGATCCCTTTGGGGAAAACATCATGCAAAGTCTTACACGCTATCTTACCATAAACGAGCAGAATTCAATTCCTTTACCTTTAACATCTTCATTGTTCTTCAACAGACTTATATGGCTGTCAGTGTCGGCCTTGCTGTTCAGCGCGGTTTGCCTGCGGTTTTCAATGAGAAACAACGAGTCGGGCTGGTACCCGGGTTCCGTGAAAAGAGAAATTATCAGGGAAGATTCTCCCGCGACTCTCACAGGTTCGGATCTTTTGAAACCCGGTCTTAACTTTTCTCTCTCGGATCATATCAGAATGACATGGGAACTTTCTCAAACAGACTTTCTCTACATTCTGAGAAGCGGCGTATTCATGAGCGCTGCTGTTGCAGGCGTACTGCTTGTGTATGCTGTCCTGGTTCGCATGAATCCCCAGACAGGCACTTTGATTCTGCCTCTGACATGGGTAGTACTTGGGTTGCCTGTATTCTTCTTTTCGTTTCTGATTCAGATACTGACATTTCTTTATGCCGGCATTTTAGTTCACAGGGCAAAGCGCTCCCGCTTCTTCGATCTTATCTCTGTAACCGCCGTTCCGGATTGGGTGCTTCTGTTCTCAAAATTCCTTGCACTGATCAAAATGCAGATACTACTGCTTTTGCTTATAATGGTCACAGGAATTGCCGTTCAGGTTTATAAGGGCCATTACAGCTTTGAGATCGGACATTACCTGTTTGATCTGTTCGGAATTCATTTGATTGGATTCGCTGTCTGGGCACTTGTTTCGCTCATGGTTCAGACAGTGTTCACAAGAAATTATGTTGGCCTGTTTGTTCTCATTCTTATGGCGCTGGCAGTAATGCAACTTCCTTCCCTTGGAATAGAAAGCGGAACTGTCCGGCTCAACGATAGTCCCGGCTCAGGCTTCTATTTAAACTACTCTGATATTCACGGACATGATCATTTGATCACTGCCTATTTCGTCTATGAATTCTACTGGTTGCTATTCGGTATGCTGGCATTTTGTATCACACTGCTGTTGTGGCAAAGAGAACTAACCGGTTCTTTCGCAGAAAGGATCAGGATCGCAGGAAGAAGGTTTAAGGGCGGCTTGGCAGTCGCTGTTGTTATTCTCTCGGCAGGAATTACTGTCTATGCATATTATCTTAGGCAGCAAGAAGAAAGTCCTGAAAACATCCGATTGTCGGAAAGTGACAGGTCAGTCCTGCTGGCAAAGTTTGAGGAAAAATTCGGGAAGTACGAAAATGTAATTCAACCCAGGATCGTTTCTGTCTTCGTAAATCTCGACCTTTATCCTGAGACGTCCTCATTTACCGCAAGCGGAGATTATGTCCTCGTTAATAAGAGTGCACGGCCTATAGATACTCTGCTGATCCGGACAGGATTTGATGAGATTACTGATCTGAACTTTCACGGAGAATATACTCTCATGGATGAAGATACTCTGATGAAGTTCTCCGTTTACAAACTCGAGAAGGGTATTGCTCCAAATGACAGTATCAAGTTGAGCTTTTCAATCAGGAGTCATGAGAATATACTGCTTGCAAGAAGATCCAATGTTCTGGAGAACGGCACTTACATCAAGAGCGACATATTCCCGCGACTCGGCTATTTCGCAAATACGGAGATTCCGAATCCGGATGACAGCGCTTCACATTTAAATCATTACCAAAGCAGAGATGCCGACCTTATTGAGTTCGAAGCAATTCTGAGCACTGTCCCGGAACAGACCGCAATTACTACCGGCAGTCTTATAAGGGAATGGACGGAAGGAAACCGAAAGTACTTTCATTACAAAACGGACAAGCCCGTCAAATTCGTATTGGGCTTCAACTCCGCGAAGTTCGGTGTATTGAAGGAAGATCATAAAGGAACGGACCTGAGGATCTATTACCATCCCGGTCACACATACAGCCTTAACAGAATGATGGAAGGGCTTAAGCTGTCGCTGGACTATAATTCTTCAAACTTCGGAGCATATCAGCACAGTCAGGCGCACATAATTGAATTTCCAAGATCAGAAGGTTCATACGCAACAACTGCCGGCAACTGCATCCATATCTCCGAAATGCGGTTCATAACAGACACGAACATTACGTTGGGTGGTGGGATAGATCTTTCTTTCTATGTGCCTGCGCACGAGCTCTCACATCAATGGTGGGGAAATCAGGTGATCCCTGCAAACGCACTTGGTGCAACAATGATCACTGAGAGTATTGCCGAGTATATATCCGCCAAAGTTTATGAGAAGAGATTCGGCAAAGCAGGCGCACTTCAGTTCCTGAAAATTCAACGTGACCGGTACTTGTCAGGCCGGGCGGAAGCGGAAGAACAGGAAGTCCCGCTTTACCTGGTAAATCCTGAACAGACTTACATATCATACGGAAAAGGCGCAATTGCTTTTTATACTCTAAGCGAGTTTATTGGCGAGCAAACTCTGAACAATGCATTGCGGGATTATCTCCACGATGTCAGATATGAGCAACCTCCTTACACAACCTCGCCCGAACTGCTCGGATATCTCAGAGGGGCAACTCCGGACAGTCTGAAGTATCTGATTACCGATATGTTCATGACTCCCGGCAAGGAGAAGATTCTTGCACACTTTGACAAGATCCTTTCACAGGCCTCTCCCGGTAACTGAGGAAGCCGGGAAAAATTCTTCCGGCTTCAATTCAGTGGCGCTCAGTTTCCAGCTTTTCTTTCATAGACCGTCTTGCCTTCTTTTATAGTCTCAACCACTTTGATGTCCTTAATGCTCATCGGGTCAACCTTAAGAGGGTTCTTATCGAGTATCACAAGGTCGGCAAGTTTGCCGGCTTTCAGACTTCCTTTCGATGCTTCCTCAAAGTATTCGTATGCTCCGTTTATGGTCAGCGCTTTCAGTCCGTCGTAAGGAGAGATCTTTTCAGATTCCCCAAGTACCTTACCCGAACGTGTTACCCTGTTCACAGAGGTCCAGAGAAGGAACATCTGATCCATAGGAGTCACGGTACAGTCTGTGTGATTTGTACTGACAATTCCCTTCGACTTTGCCGTACTCATCGGACTTATGAATGATGCCCTCTCTTCGCCAAGGTTAGCAAGATGAACATCCCCCCAATAGAATGTGTGGTTTGTGAAGAATGTCGGAAAGAGCTTGTATCGCTTATAAGAATCAAGCTGGTCGGGGCGCATGATCTGCGAATGAACGATGACTGTTCTTCTGTCTGATACGCTGTCGTTCAGAACTTTGATCGCGTTTTCATGCCCTTTGATCATCATATCGGTGGAGGCGTCGCCGTTGCAGTGAGAAAAGAGCTGTATGTTGTTTCTGTAGCATAGCAGGAACAACTCATTCACCTGGTCCTGTGAAAGATTGGGAAATCCTCTGCAATCAGTATTACAGCCCGGAACCTTTGTAAGATACGGCTTTGAGAGATATGCTGTCTTGCCCTGCGGAGAGCCGTCCACAGACATCTTGATCCCGCCGTACTTTAAATGATTGTCATACTTGCCCCAGGTGATCTTTCCGGTGCCTGCAACATCTTTTGCATAAGTGAAA
>CAZTQR010000108.1:0-7052 GCA_964615795.1 uncultured Ignavibacteriaceae bacterium | reverse complement strand
CCTTTGACAATTTTTGTTTCAGCAGCTCCAGACTTACTTAATGGTAACAGAGGGTTGTGATTTGCTTTCAATTGTTCCTTTGACAATTTTTGTTTCAGCTAACTGCCGCAGGGATTCTCAGCGAGTCCGTTGTGATTTGCTTTCAATTGTTCCTTTGACAATTTTTGTTTCAGCCAGAATGCTGTTTGTATTCGTACCATTGTGTTGTGATTTGCTTTCAATTGTTCCTTTGACAATTTTTGTTTCAGCTTCTAAATAAATATTATTAACATACTTGCAGTTGTGATTTGCTTTCAATTGTTCCTTTGACAATTTTTGTTTCAGCTAATATCGCCGAGGTCTTCCTTGTTCTCAGTTGTGATTTGCTTTCAATTGTTCCTTTGACAATTTTTGTTTCAGCCATCCAACGGAAATACTTTCTGAAGCCCTGTTGTGATTTGCTTTCAATTGTTCCTTTGACAATTTTTGTTTCAGCACTAAGCGGATAAGTCATTGGAAATTAATGCTGTTAACGGGATTCCCGGAACGAAAAAATCGGCGGGTAAGCGGTTGCTGAACAAAACTTTGCGATGATTGCCTTTCGGCAATCGTATCAAAAAAGTTCTAACTGTTGCGGAGGAGGGGTGATCTTCGTTTCTCTCCTCCTTCCGTAATAGATCTCCATTTCGGCGAACTGTTTATCTGTTATTCTGAGGATTCCAATATGGCCCTTAGGCGGGAGTATTCTTCTAACCCTCTTTACATGAACATCAGACCTTTCTTTGCTCATGCAATGCCTCGTGTAAATGGAAAACTGAAACATGTTGAATCCGTCTTTCTTAATTGCCTTTCTGAACCGTGTATAGTTGCGCTTGTCTCTCTCGGTCTCTGTAGGCAAATCGAATAATACGAGTACCCACATAATTCTGTATTCATCTAGTTTAATATTTCTGAATCTGAACTCTTTTTTCACAGATCTATTGCAGTGTAGGATAAACTATGGTCTTTGCCTTTTTTTCGAAGCACTTCGCCAGAGAAGATGTTGTTCTTGAGAGTGCGACCATTAGCGGGCTCCTTTGGCCTTTCATAGATACATCTGCGGTGGTAACAGACAGCAATGCCCTCTTAACATTACGGTCCAAAGCAAATATTTCTCTTCCCGAATCCACAATATTGCATACGATTCTGTCTCCAAACGGCCTGTACGGTTCCATGATATCATCAGCCAGGCAATAAGCATTATACTTGTTTCTGTGATGAATGCCGAGTGTTGGCAGAAGTCCCGAACCTACCAAGGCCCTGGCCACCATTGCCCTTAGGATTGCATAAACATAGTTCAGCAAGTTGTTCGGCGGATCGCCGAACCTGTCCCTGCAGAAGCCGAGCTCGGGATTGAACAGCTTCTTCCAGTAATAGGCAGAGGCCCTTGCTTCAAGATTTGCTGAATCACCCGATTTAACTGTTTTTGCCCACTTCATCATATTGCCGGCTTCAACTCCTCTTTCTTTCAGCAACAACGCCTGATTGCTGATCTTTGATGCGACAGTCTGCTGCCAAAGTTGTTTCTTCAAAGGTAATGATGCGCTGATCTGCCTGCTGAACTTTTCTGACTGAACGGAATTTCCGTCGAGGTTCAGCACAAGTCCGGTAGGATGATGTGCTTCGTTGCAGATTATAACAGCAACATTTTGCTCAAGCAGTTTTGATATCAGATGCTGTGTTATTGTAACTCCGAAACTGTCAATGACGAGCACACCAACATCTTCAATCGGAATTGACTGAGCTTTCTCGCTCCTTTGAATATACTTGTCGTTCAAATTTTGTCTGGATGACAGATCTTCTTCAATTGAGGATTCGGGCTCCTCAGCACGCAATGCTTTTGCTATTATACTGCCATCCTTGAAACTGAGATAGTACGGACTGCCAAAGTAGATTGTACGCTTAAGCATCAGCAATTTCCGGAATTCCCAAACGGGAAACATTCAGTTTTACAAAGTGCTTCTTTACAAATTCACCATCCCAGCTTTGCTCGGATTTGTTATTCCACCCAAGCTCCTTCTCATTATCAACCAATGAGGTTGATACATAATGTGGAATTGTAAATAACTGCTGACCAGTAAAACTAACTATCTTGTAAATACTTGAGAATGTGTCAGAATGACTATTCAGCAAATGCCTAGCTTCTTCAACACTTGAATTTTTCACAAAGAGCACCAAGTCCAGCGGCTTCAGTATGACCGGAGCACAATTCTCCATTTCATCTACGACACTCTCTCCATTCAATAATCTTCTGACCACCTTCAAAACTGAGAGAGTTTCCATCTTCACAGCATTACCATGCTTGTCTTTGTAAATGACGAAGATAACATTTCCGCCTTTGTCGGTTTCAAGCAATTTGTTATCAATGATCTCCATGTCTTTCTTCACTTCATAAACTGTCACCTTCTCAATCGGCCTGCCGCCGTTCTTGATCCTGAGTTTCTCGAGGCCTTCGCCTTCAAATGCGGATTCAGGTTCGTTATTATATTCTTCAAGATGCTGAATGAGCAACTTGGCTATTCGGGATTTTTCTGCATACGGAATTGATTCGATCTTCTTTCGTGTGAAGGACTTGTCAATCTTAACTTTCTTTGTTGCTACTCTTACGAATTCAGCAATTGCAACCTTTTTGATCTCCGAGTCATCAGACCGTTTCAACGGTGACTTCTTCAGGTAATCGGATATGTCCTTCTCGTTCCCGTCAAAATTCCTTATAACCTGTTTCAACAGCTCGCGTGCTTCCTTGTCATATACATAGTTCTTTGTGCCCGCTGACCTGTCATAATTATTCTTGTATCTTTCAATCTCCAGTTTTAGAGCTTCCTTCAGATTCCTCTCTGCTATTTGCTTTAGCCAAATAGTACCCTGAGGCTGTTTGAACAGCGATCTTCTTACTGCTATCCAGTTCCTGTTGTTCTTCTGCTTTTTGAGCACCTTAACCCACTTCCCGTCTTTCAGTTCCCATTTGTAATACCTGTTGAACGGTTTTGAAAAGATCTTGCTGTTCGCTTTGAAGGTTACTATGATCTTTTCGAGTTCTTTCCTGCAATCATTCGCAAAGCCCTCCCACGGGAGTACAAAATCTCTTATCTTCTTCTTTACCAACCGGTTCTTCACTTCTCTCAATTCACGCTCGCTGTCAACCCTGCTTAAGGAATTCAAATACCTTATATGTTCCCTTGTAGTTGCCGCAATGATCAGAGCATCAAGCGCATGATGCCTGTGATCAACCCGCTTAAGGTCAACTTTCGGATCAGGGGCATGTAGGTGTATTCTGCTGTTGTCGGCCTCATCAACCGTAACCAGGCTCTCATTGAGGATCTTCTCAAGCCGCTCAAACCGTGGTAGTAATATTTGCTTCCAAATCTCGTTGAGCCCCCAGCTTTGCCTGAGTTCAGCGGTAATACCACCTCCGGTGAATACAATTCCGTTCTTTTCTTTTGCAACCGGAGACAGGAGTTCTGCAACCTTACGGGCAATGTATCTTGTGTCATTCAGCTGTCGTGAAACAAAGTCATTAGGTATATCAGAACGAAGCAGATTCCTGAGCTTCGCTCTGTTCCTGTAAAAAACCTTCTTGCAGTGCTGTTCATATTCATCCAGTGAAAACAGTCTGAAACTGACACCATTTTCCTCATAGTCTCTCCCTCCGTGCGTCTCAATAAATTCCATTGCCAGCATGTTTCCTTTCTTCTTGTTCACCCCTGCTTCGCATATTACCAGATTTTCGGGACTGTCATACTTGAGCTTTGACCTTGGAATTATGTGTTCTATCTCATACTCGCCGGTAAAGAGTTTTGATAGCGGTATCACATTACCTGTATATGGTGAAAGGCATTTCTGCTCAAGCCAGAGTGCATAGCTGCGAATGTCGGAATCCGAAAACTTCCATCCTGTTTGTGCTTCCTTCATTTCCTTCTCAAAATCCGAGAGTGTGCCTGATGAACAGCTCTCATAGATCCTGAATTTTTCAACATCAATCGGAGATTCAGGATTAGGCAGAGTTTCAAACTCAACAGCGCCTGCCCTTAGCTCTCTGAGAAATTTCTTAATTCTTTCCCTTTCCTGATAGTTCTTGTTCACATTGTCTGAGTGCTTCTTTCTTTCCTCGGCATTCTTCTTCAATTCTCTTGCCAGCTCAATGTGAATTTCATCCGGCCGGCCGAACTTCTCCCAGATGTCGCGAACACAAAAGAGTGTTTCCCTTATCACCTGTTCAACAATCGGATTTCGAAGAGAGTTATTAGGTATGAGGCTCATTACATCTATCTCCTCAAACGAATTGTATTTCGATGATGTTGACAAATTTGAATGCCTGCCGTAAATAATGTATGAGGCTAACCAAACCGGAAGCCCTTTTAGATCATTCGGTTGCACATCTGACAATTTTCTGCCTCTTGCCTCAAAGTACTTGCCTACGTTGTTTATTGCCTCCACATCCTCATCAGAATCAAACTCGCCTGCTTTGATCTTGTTAAATCTCGTCATCGTTTCTGAACTAATATCTGATTCGGTCCATTTACTGCCGGATCTCATGAGTGGCAGTAGTTTCTTTATCGCTTTCGACGATAAAGAGGCATATTGCCGAGAAAGGGCAGGCAGTTTGGACAATTCCTCAATGACATTTTCAGGAAACTGATAACCAACCTTTCCGTGTGACAGGGCTGTGTGAATTCCCTGTTTATCTTTTTCCGAATCTGATGAACTTATCGAATATACGACGTGCCAAAGTCTGTAAAGAGCATCGGAGTCATCAAGAATCTCGCTTCCCTCAAAACTGCATTTGTTAAACACAGACCTAAACAAGTGCTTCGTCTCATTTCCCTTTAGTTCATTCCTGTTTGCAAAGAGGTTTACTCGGTGAGTCTTTGCGCTGAGGTTTTTCTTGTCAATTGCCTTAAGCACAGCACTTTCCGTAACTGTTTTTGATGAATCAAACAGTTCAAAAAGTCGGTCCTTTGCATCTTCATCAATGAATTGGTCAGTAACGTCGTGGTCAAGCTGAGTCTTGCCGTTGATGATTGCTTCCTTTTCAAGTACGCGAATGTTGGATATGTCCTGAAGAATTCGGTATTCCTGAAATTCAGGGCATGATGCAGGTGCCACTTTGTAACCTGAGTAAAATTCCTTACCGTCTTTCAGATATTTTCCTTTTTCGAACTTGCATCCTGAGATAGACTTCTTCTGTGATTTCAAGTCCCTTTGATGGTAAATGATATCATTTGCTAAGAGGCTGAACAAGTTTCCTGATTGTATCTGTTTCTGCTTCTCAACATTGACTTTGTATAGCAGTTCTGAAAGTTCCTTCAGCTTTTCGGAAGATGACAATTCCCTGTGAAACTCCTTTTGCTTGTTCCAGATCGCCTCAAATTCCTTTCTGTATAAAGAGCGGTCAACGATTCTCTGCCGGATTCTGTAATTCTTATCTCTAACCAACTGATTGAAAAAATACTCGCCTGTATGCAGTCCGGATCTTTTGATATCCTGTTCAAGCGCAGTTTTCTTAAGTTCCCATTCGTCGTCTCCGGGAATTTCAAATTTGAAACTATTAGTGCCGTCCTTCTTTGTTGTCTTTGTAATAAGAAACTGAAATTGCCTGCCGACCCAGTCCGGCTTGTCCATTCTCTCAACTCTCCAGGCATAGTTCCCCGATCGGATTTCAAATTCTTTCTTCGGCTTACCTTTTTTCACTGTCTTGAGGTCATCGCTTATGAACTCCTCAACTGATTCAATCGTTAGAATCTCTACCCATTTTTCAATTGTCTTATCTTCATCCTCAGCTTTATCCTTACGTCCGCTCTTGAAACCTCGTCTTTGATTCATCATATAGATAATTCTGACAAGCTCATTCATTGAAATCTTTTCGTACAGAGCTTTCTTTCTCAAATAATAAACGATCCAGTCCTCTGAGATACAGAGCTTCCCTGACTTGTTCTCCACTCCGAGTGCTTTAGTAGCCTCTTCAATTGTTGATCTTTCGAATGGTATGTATTTGTTGATATTGAACTTGGAGTCGGGGTTGATCTTCGATCTCTTTTTGAAGTCTTCCGGGAAGTCTTCGTCAAGCCAGCCAAGGCACTTCAAGACTTTTATTAGGCGGGTTCGTCTTAGTTTGTAGCGGTGTTTCAGCCTTCTGATTCCTCTGAATCTCCTTCTTGCGGCGGCTTTTGTTTCAACCAGTCCGCCCGATTCAAATTTCTGCAACATATCCCCTTCAACAGGAATGATCCTGCTTCCTGCCCAAATTATTCTCCCATTTTTTCCATAATCTTCAAACTTGTCAGGTAATTCTATAAGTGCGGCTCCAATTGAATTTGTGCCCAGATCAAGCCCAAGGACTTTTTTCATAAGGTATTTTGAATTTATTTGGTATTTATTAATTTTGCCACGAAGCAAATCACAATAAGGATTATTCCGTAGTGAAGCTTATGCTTCGTAGGTTGCCCTCGTCCTTCAACGGGGGCATTTTTTTTGCCTTCCAGTTATTTTACTTCCCCGGTTCGTTTAACATAAGTCTGCTGGATTCAAGAACTGAATATGGGAAAGTTCGGCTAATGTCAATTCATCATTTCTCTGTGCAATCTGGATCTGTAACATAACAATATCATGTATGTGCAAGATATTCGGATCTGTATTGCTGATACACCTATTTCCTCCGATGCAATCATCGATTACAAGGTCGTATTGCTTGCTATGCATATAAAATAGTTGATGGAAATTTAAAATGTAATGAATTGAATGCTTTGCTCTGTTGCCAGATCACGGTCTATCCGTGTTCCTAAACCGGGGTATTACAAAGTGCAGGGAATGAAGTTGTAATTGTAATAATTGTTTCTATTATTTTTTCTAAATGAATTAAGTCTCGTTGGTGGTTCTCACTATCGTGCCCACATCTCCCACTGCACAGCCGTTGCTTTGGTCAGCGAATTCAATTGATGTGATCCTGTTTCCCTGCGGCCTGGGCTGTATCCAGAACCAGTTGGACTGGGAGAAGGCTGTCTGACTCAGCAAAGTAATGAGAAGGAGGATTATGA